>JBGAFY010000017.1:0-14706 GCA_044226975.1 Rhabdochlamydiaceae bacterium | reverse complement strand
AAGAAACTTTGACCCCAATGCGCAAGATCATTGGCCAAAGATTGCAACAGTCTAAGACCTTTGTGCCTCATTTTTATGTTTCTCAGGACATACAAGCCGATGCATTGCACGCCATTAGAGAACAGCTCAAAGTCGATAAGGTAAAAGTTTCTATTAACGATTTTGTCGTCCGAGCGTGCGCATTGGCCCTTCGCGAACATCCAGAAGTGAATAGTGGATTTAACACCGTCCAGGGGGCATTAATTCGCTTTAAGACAATCGATATATCGATTGCTGTGAGCGTTCCAGCAGGACTTATTACGCCTATTGTGCGTCATGCGGATTACAAAAACCTCGGTCAAATTTCTGCAGAAGTCAAGCAGCTTGCGATGAAAGCGCGAGACGGGAAGCTCGCTCGCGAAGAATACATCGGTGGCTCATTCACGATTTCTAATTTGGGAATGTTTGGTGTCTCTGATTTCGCTGCAATCATCAATCCACCCCAAGCAGCCATTTTGGCCGTCAGCGGAATAGAAGAAAAACCTGTTGTAAAAGATGGTGTGATTTGCATTGGGAAAGTGATGCGTGTTACATTGTCAGCTGACCACCGCGTCATTGACGGTTCTGATGGAGCTAAATTCTTAAAGACAGTGCAAAAGTATCTCGAGAATCCTGCACTCTTGTTGATTTAATTTTAATTCAAAAGATTTATCACAGAGGTACAGAGAACACAGAGAATGAAATTCCTTTTCTCTGTGTTCTCTGTACCTCTGTGGTGGAATTTTTTCTTAAATGGAATTTTCCAACTTAGCTTGAGAGAGATCTTCGAGTTTCTTTTCTAAGGCTTCGATCCTTTTGACATATTCGCCGATGTTGCGGAGCTGTACTTCACGACGGTTAAAGTCAGAAAGAGGGACAACAGGTCCGCCAGCGTATTTTCCAGGCTTTGTCAGGGATTTGCTCACACCGCCGCGGGTTGCGATCATTGACCCCGAAGCAATTTCTACATGTCCAATCACTCCAGCTTGACCACCAAAGATCACATGGCTGCCTGTTCTACAGGAGCCTGAGAGTCCTGTTTGGGATACGATGAGGTTATGTGGACCTATTTGAGCATTGTGGCCAATTTGGACTAAATTATCGATTTTAGTCCCTTTGCTGATCCTTGTCTCTTTGAAACGGGCCCGATCAATTGCAGTGTGCGCGCCTACTTCAACGTCATCTTCTAAAACGACGTTACCCACTTGTTCGAGCTTTTGATGGTTACCTTGCTTGTCTGTAGTGTACCCAAATCCGCAAGAGCCGATGACGGCACCTGGTTGCAAGATTACTCGGTCGCCGACCACGCAAAGTTCGCGGACGACACTATGAGGATAAAATAGGCAATCTTTACCTACAGCCACACCGGGGCCGATAGAGACAAAAGCCATTAGTTGTGTACCAGGGCCAATCGTTGTATCTTTGTCGATCACAACGTATGGGCCAATCGATACTGTCTTGTCAATTTGTGCACTAGGATGGATGACAGCAGTGGGATGGATCCCTTCAAATCCAGATTTTTGAGCCATAGGGTCGAAAAATATTTCGACGATCATTTGGAAGGTGCGAGAAGGGTTATCGGAAATGAGGAAATTTTTCCCTTCTGTAAGAGGTGTTGTCGGATCCACACACACCACACCCGCCTTAGATTGCAACATCGCTTCGCGGTAACGCATGTTTGAGAGGAAGGAAACATCTTGGTTAGATGCGCCTTCTAATGGTTGGACTCCAGTCACTTCATGCAAGGGGTCGCCAGAAAAGGCGGCCCCTGTGATTTGTGCAAGTTCTGCGAGAGTAAGAACTTTTTTGCTCATATTGTTCCTAATATAACCTTATCTTGCAGATGATGTGTCTGCCGCAGCTGGTTCTGCTTGTGCAGTTTTCTTGGAATCTTGATCAAAAGTTCTATCCATCTCTGCAATGACTAAATTTGTAACTTCTAATTGAGGGTTATAGAAGAAGCACGCGTCTTTGTTCATGACCATTGCAAGTTTTTTGTCTTTAGCAACTTTTTCTGCAGCGAGGTTGATGTTTTGATTGAGAGTTTGGACCACACGCATGTTTGCTTGGTTCAATACTTGGTAGTACTGATTTTGATAGCGGTTCATCTCTTCGCTTAATGCGCGGAACTTTGTTTTTAGTTCTTCTTCAGCTTCAGGAGACATGCCATCTAAAGATTCTGGATCGCTGAGCTTTTGGCTGATCTCTGTAAGTTGTTTTTCTGTTTCTTGAAGAAGGTTGCCCATCTGATTTTTCAGCGATTCAAAAGATGCTTGCTCTTGCTTTCCTAGTTTTGAATCACTGATGCAAGATGCGAAGTTGACGATCCCATACGAAGGAGCATCAGCGGCAAGAGTCCCAGTGAAGAGAGCGCAGATAGCTAAAGAAGGTAATAATAATTTTTTCAACATGAGAGTACTCCTAGTGTTCTAAATCTCCGCACATTTTCCTATAAAATGTGCAATCTTTGCACGGATTTTTTTATTAGGTGTTTTTTGGGCTTGTTTCAGTGAAAACATTTGTTGAAAGAGGGGTGTGCGGGTAACCGAGCACCCAAGTTTATAATCTTTTCTTTTTAAATGATGATGAGGGGGCTAAGAGTCTAGCTCTTGACTTTGGACATTTCACATTACATATAAAAAATTTTCTCTTTTTGCGCGAAGCGCCCTTGGAGTGCGTGCGCTCTGCGCCGCCCTTATTTTCCTAAATAAATTCAGGGCGGTGCAAAGCACGCGCACTCCAAGGGCGCTTCGCGCAAAAAGAGGAAAGTAAAATTATATCGTCAAATTGTCCAAAGTCGCTAGACAGGCTCTAAGGCTGTCTTAAAACCAATCATCGAAAAACTGGAAGTTTGCGTTAGGAATGTTAATCGTCCTATGTTGAACGTCAAATTTTTTTCCTAATATTTGTAGCTCATTTTCAGAATGGTTCATTAGGATATCGCAACAGTGCCGGGAGTGATTTACAGTAGATGAAGCTATATTTAAATCTGAAAGATCGCCAACTAAAACATCTAGAACTTGGTTCATGTGAGCTTTTTTATTTCCGAGAACAGATGGATCCTTCGAGAGGAACATGCCCGTAATCTGATTGCTTTGCAAATGGCAGTAAAAATGAATGAGACCCTCGCTGATAGAAGACTGCGTTTCATCATGCTTACTGATTGTTATATTCGCGTTGAGTGCTTCAATGATTTTCTCAACATTAACCTCAGATTTTTGCAAGATCACAAAGATTTTTTCCAGGCTGCTCAGAACATCCTTTTGTATCACTTTCATTCGAGAATGAATTTCATCGGTGACGATTTTTCTATCGTTATCGTTGCAAGAGCGATACATGTAGATCCAGGATTTGGATGTACCATGCGTTGTAAGAAAATGCGATTTTTTCTTCTCGAAAATCTCATGGATCCTATTAAGGATTTGCTCACGAAAGGCGTTTGGTAAAACAGGCGTTGTTTGAGCTTGTTGCGACGAATGCGTAAGCGTTGTTTGGGCGGAAGGAGTTGTAAAACTTAGTGCGCTCATAAAAAACCTCTATGATTTCTATTAGTTTAGAATTGGCCGCCCATAGAGAAGAAGAAGCGCTCAACTTGGCTCTTATGATCAGGATTGATCGGGAAGCCTATACCAAAGACAAATGGCGATTGGCTCGATAGCATGAGCCTTGTGCCAACGCCTGCACTCATATTAATTTTTCCCATCGAGAAACGACGAGATGAAACACTACCTGCATCGAAGAAGGCAAAGAGGTCAATCAGTGGGATCAGCTCATGGAGGTATTCTACAGAGAATAACAGCGAGGAGATACCGCCTTTTGGTGCTCCATCTTGGAATCGGGGGCCAAGGTCAAAAGGTTTATACCCGCGGACAGAGTTTTCACCACCGAGGAAGAAGCGTTCGCTGACAGGAATTTTATCAAAGACATTTGTTTTCCATACAGGTTCAATAAAACGACCTTCGTAACGGAACTTCAAGATGCCATGTTTCCATAGTTCGTTGTATTGCGCATTGATGTAGCTAAATCGGAAGAAGGTATAGTTACCTCCTAATCCCGTGAAATCGGATTCAAAAACAGAGCGAAGGCCTCTATGAGGTTTTATTGGGCTGTCTGTAGAGTCAAAAACAATCGACCCTCCCATCCCAGAAAGATATCCATGCCCTCCGAGTTCTCTAGCTTCCTGGCGCGACAAGTCATGTTCTCTTTCAGAGTCTGTGTAGCGGACGCGGTATTTTAAGCCTGCAGCCCAGAAACTGTTGATAGGGTAAGAAGTATAAACGGAACCGTTCGCTGTTTTAATGTCATAATCGCGAGATTGCAATTCGCTGAAATTAGTGCTGATCTCAAACCCAAGACGCCATTTTGAGTCACGCACATAAGGATCGAGCCAAGAAAACGAAATCGAGCGGACTTTCGAGCCAGCGCTGAAACGAATATGGGCATATTCGCCCCCACCGCGAATCGCGCGCAGTCCATCAGAGAAAATATGGCCCATTCCA
Source organism: Rhabdochlamydiaceae bacterium (assembly GCA_044226975.1). Lineage (GTDB taxonomy): Bacteria > Chlamydiota > Chlamydiia > Chlamydiales > Rhabdochlamydiaceae > JBGAFT01. Next base: position 10,189 of record JBGAFY010000017.1, on the reverse strand, counting down.
GTAATGTTGAAGTTTGTCTCTGTAAGGTCTAGACCACCAAAAATGCTGTCGGAAGAGCTGAATCCACCAAAGAGGCTGATATTGCCAGTGTGGTTTTCCTCAACTTCAATAAAGACGTCGCGGTAATTATCGCCAAGGAGGTCATCTTCTCGTGTGCGGACAGAGTAAACATTGACAGATTTGAAATATCCCATGTTCTCAAGCTTCTGCTGGGTCGACTTGAGCTTTGTTGAATCAAATGTCTCTCCAGGAACTAGATGGCACTCACGTAAAATGACATTTGATTGCGTTGAGGTATTTCCAAAAATGTAGATCAATCCAATTTTATATTCTTGTCCTTCATCGATGCGAAAATGGACATCGTACATTGGCGTGTCTTCTTCCAAATGGGTCTCATATTGCACCGTGGCATCGATGTACCCTTTGCGACCATATAAGTCCTTGATCGACTGGACTGTGTCGCGGATTTTCTCAGGAGAGTAAACGCCTTCAGGACGTGCAAGAAAACGGACTCTATTTCACTATCTTGAAAGAGTTGATTGCCTTCGAAAGAGATCGTGCCAAAATGATAGAGCTGTCCTTTATTGGCAACAATGACGATTGCGACTTTGCCTTTGGAATCTCCATCGATGATATTAAAATCGACATTTGCATCCGCGTATCCTTCATTTTGAAGGAAGTTGATGATGGTCAATTTGTCTTGATCGATCGCTTCTTCGTTGAAAATTCCCGAGCCAGAAAACCAACTAATGAAAAAGTTGTATTTTCGTATGGACCATCGCAAGGAGTTCGCTCTCTTCTTCCTTGGTAAAGCCTTCGAAAGAAATTTTCTCAATGTATCCAGAGCGCCCTTCTTCGACAAAGATCTTAATGTCGACTTCGTTGGTCTTTGCATCAGGAGAGATGGTGTAATACAGCTGAGATTCGAAATACCCCTTTTTAAGGTAATATTCCTTAACTTTGTTAAACGCTTTGTTGAATGCTTGGCGGTTGAAGGTCGACCCTGCTTTAATATCAAGCTCGCTTTGGAGGCTTTTTGCTTTGATATGTTGGTTGCCTTCCCAATCAATCTTTTCTGATTTTAGGGCGTGGCCAGACTTTTATTGTGATATAGACTTTAGCCGTTGATGATCTCAACGCGCGGTTCCACTCGATCATAATCTTCAATGAGCGATTTCAGGTCTTGGTCAAAAGTTGTTTTGAAAGGGGTCTCCACTTTGGTTCTCATTCGTCCTTGGACGGTCTTGGATCAAAAGAGATGTCAGGAGGTGGGTTCTCCTGCGGATATGTCGATTTGGGCAATCCGTTTTCCTTCGATGGTCTCAAAGGGGGCAACATCGCAGTAAACCTTCTCAAGGAAGGTTATAGAAGCACAGGACCAAGAGCCACAGAAGAAATTTTTTACTCATGAATTATTTGAGTATCAGTAAAATTTGGGGAAAGGGTGATGATAGCTTCGTTACCCAAATAATTCAAGAGAGTTACGTTATTATCGTCTCTGCTCGCTAAAAAATTGAACAAAGACGAGTTGGGGTGTTTTAAGAACCTATCCTAATCAATCTACTCATGATCTTTTCGCGCTTTTCAGCTTGAAATCGTATGTTTTAAAGATATGGATCGTAGTCAACTATTTGATTTCAGGCGAAAATTGTCGGATTGCTCGTCGAGCAAACTGATTAGGATAGGTTTAACTAAAACCTAGAGATACTTTTATAAGGCTTTATCCACATTTTTCATTGTGTCAAGGTCTAACGTTGTGATTTTTCCACATAAACGCTGTTTGTTAATGGCACGTACTTGATCGATTAGCGATTTCCCTTTTCTTTCTTGAATCTCCACTTTGACCTCAAAAGGATATATTTCCTTAGCTGAAGATGTGATTGGAGCGACAATAACGCGACGGCCAACTTCATTGCCTACGTCGTTTGATATGATAAGACAAGGACGCCGTTTATTGATTTCTGATCCGATTGTTGGATCTAAATTCACCCAATACACATCGCCGCGTTTGGGCTGCTTATTCATCCCATCCCTCTACGTCTAATTGAGCCCAGTCACTAATTGCATTTTGTCTGTCAGGATCTTTATTTGCTGTAGCATAAGCAGCTTTGAGGTTTTGTTGCTCTTCTTCAATTGCTTTTTCTAAACGCTTAAACCTCGTTTTTCAACAAAAGAATGGAGTTTAATATTAACTTCTTCTGGGATAGAGAAATTGACGTGTACACGTTTTCGAGACTTTGAACGAACTGGTTTCATATATGGAATCCTTTTAATTTATTTTTCATATGAAACATATGTTGTCTATTGTCTATGTGTGTATTTTGTGAATACATGGATTAATATAAGTATTTGAATATGAGAATTTTAGTTTATTAATCTTTATCGTTTTTTCGATTTAAAAGAATTTGAAAATCGACATAGGAAGAGAAGGGGCTCTTAGACTTCGCGACGTCCTATTAGAGCACGCGTAAGAGTTCCGCCATCGACGAACTCAAGAGAGCTGCCAATCGGAAGCCCGAAGGCCAGGCGAGAGGCCTTGACGCCCCATTTCTCGCATTCTTGCTTCAGGAACATCGCAGTCGTGTCCCCTTCCAGGGTAGAATCAAGAGCTATAATTATTTCTTGAACCTGGTGCTGCTCAACCCGTTTTTTTAGTGATTCAATCCGCAAATGTTCAGGTTGCTTTCCATCGATAGGGGAGAGTAGTCCTCCTATGACGTGATAGATTCCTCGAAACACTCCTGTTTCTTCGACAGAGAAGGCGTCTTTAGGATGGGCGATTACGCATAATAAATGGGTGTTTCTTTCTGTATTTGCGCAGAAGCTGCATTGGCCATGTTGGAGCATACAAGAGCACTCCTCGCAATAACAAATATTTTGAGGCACTCCGGAAAGATGAGACGCAAATGCTTGGAGCTGTGCTTCTGGCCAGCTTAAAAGATGAAACGCATAACGTTCGGCTGTCTTAGTGCCAACGCCAGGCAATTTTTTTAAAAACGCGATTAATTTATTGAGGTCTTCAGGGTATTTAGCCATGAGATCAAGATAAACATTAAAGTTAAGAATGTCAAGAGGTAGAAATGAGATCTTAAGAATGAAGTTTCTGCTTTAGTTTTTTCAAAAAATGGAGTAAAATTGTGGGTAATTTGAAATTATTTTTTATCTTTGGGTGTTTTTTTGAAGGCTAGAATAATCGGTACTGGCTCTTATTTACCTGAACGCATTCTCTCGAACCAAGACCTCGAAAAGATCGTCGATACGAACGATGAATGGATTGTAACTAGAACTGGAATGCGCGAGAGACGCATAGCGGGAGCAGAAGAGTTCACTTCAGATATGGGGGTAGCGGCAGCAAAAAAAGCGTTGCTCGCAGCCAATATTCAACCCGAGCAAATTGATCTGATTCTTGTTGCCACTCTAACACCCGATTATGTTTTTCCTAGCACAGCATGCTTGTTACAATCGCGGTTAAAGGCAATAAATGCCGCAGCGGTTGATATCCAAGCAGCATGTACCGGGTATATTTACGGATTGTCGATGGCAAAGGCATTTATTGAATCCGGCCTCTATAAGAATGTCCTTATTGTAGCATCAGAAAAGCTGTCGTCGATAGTTAACTATAAGGACCGAAACACCTGTGTGCTCTTTGGCGATGGTGCTTCTGCATGCGTCGTAAGTGATAGTGGAAAGGGCCTTGATCCGCAATGTGTGCTTGGGTGCCGATGGAGACCAAGCGGAGCTATTGATCCTTCCTGCAGGGGGTTCTCGCAAACCCGCATCTCAAGAAACTGTTGAGCAAGACCTCCATTTTCTGCGGATGGAAGGGAAAGAAGTATTTAAGCATGCTGTGAGACGTATGGAAGCAGCTTCCAAAGAATGTGTCGATCGCGCCGGTCTCCAAGATGGGCAGATCAATTGGCTCGTTCCCCATCAAGCGAACATACGGATTATTGAGTCGTTAGCTAAACGCTTCCAAGTTCCTATGGAAAGGGTCTTTATGACCATCCAAAAATATGGCAATACCTCAGCGTCATCTATTGGCATCGCCCTCGATGAACTCCTTGTTGAACACCCTGTCTCAGACGGTGAAAATCTATTGCTGTTTGCTTTTGGAGCAGGATTGACATGGGGCGCAGCTGTTTTAACACATGAGAACACACATGAATAAGAAATTAGCTTTGCTCTTTCCAGGTCAAGGTGCTCAATATCCAGGTATGGGAAAAGATTTTTTTGATTCTTTTAGCGCTGCTAAAGACACGTTTAAAGAAGCAGATGATCGCCTCAATCAGAATTTTTCTCGTCTTATTTTTGAAGGTCCAGCTGAAGAGTTGACCCTGACTAAAAATAGCCAATTAGCCCTTTTTATTGTCAGCATTGCGATTTTACGCTCCATTGGGCAACAAATAGGACCTATTGTTCCTGTTGCTTGTGGAGGCTTGAGCCTTGGAGAATATACTGCATTAACGGCTGCTGGCAAAATTGATTTTGGTAGTTGCCTTGACTTAGTCCGTGTCCGTGCACAGTGGATGCAAGAGGCTTGTCTGATGAACCCAGGTTCGATGCAAGTCGTATTGGGGCTCGAAGCTGAGCAGGTAGAGAAAACAATTGGTGCGTTGCGTGGTTCACATCCGATTTGGGTGGCGAACATCAACTGTCCTGGACAAGTTGTTATTGCTGGTACGGAATCTGGACTTAAAATAGCTGCCGATACCCTGAAAGAACAAGGCGCGAAGCGTCTCCTTCCTCTTGAAGTCTCAGGGGCCTTTCACAGTGGATTAATGTTGCCTGCACAAGAAAAACTTGCGCCTTATATTCAATCTGCACCTTTCACAACTAGCTCGATCGACGTTGTCATGAACACTCCTGGTGGTTTTGTCTCTTCAACCGATGAAATGCGACGTTACTTATTTGAACAAGTTGTGCAACCCGTGCGTTGGGAAAAATGTGTCCGTGCGATGGAAGCGCGGGGAATCGAAGCTTATATCGAGATCGGTGCCGGCAAAACATTGACCGGTATGAACAAGAGAATCGGCGTTACCAGCCCATCTTTGAATATCGAAAAAGTCGCTGATTTAGATGCTCTTCATCAATTTATAACGAGGTAAGACATGCAATTGCTCCAGAAAAAGAAAGCTCTAGTCACTGGTGGAACTGCAGGTATTGGAAAAGAGATTGCGTTGATCTATGCTCAGAATGGTGCCGACGTTTGTATCTTTGGAACCAATGCGGAGCGCGGGCAGCAAGTCGTTGCAGAGTTGAACCAAAATAAGATCCGTGAAGACCAATTTTTTTCATTTGAAGCAGTGAATGTCTCAGATAAGGCCAATGTCGATGCTGCAATTGCGCAGTTGCTCGAACAATGGGGCCAGATCGATATCCTTGTGAACAACGCCGGAATCACCCGCGACGGTCTTTTGATGAAAATGAGCGAAGAAGATTGGGACACTGTGATCGATGTCAATCTTAAATCAGTTTATAACCTGTCCCAGGCGCTTGTCCGTAGCATGATCAAAGCGAAAACAGGCAAGATTATCAATATTTCCTCAGTGGTTGGCTTGACAGGAAATGCGGGACAAGTCAATTATGCTGCTTCTAAATCGGGAATTATAGGACTTACAAAGGCTCTAGCACAAGAAGTTGCTAAGAGAGGGATCTGTGTAAACTGCATTGCTCCCGGGTTCATCATGACCAAGATGACCGATGTCCTAAACGATAAGGTAAAAGAAGAAATATTGCGTAAGATCCCAATGGAGAAATTAGGATCGACGCGAGATATTGCGCATGCTGCATTATTTTTAGCGAGTGACATGTCTAATTATATCACCGGACAAGTCCTCACTGTTGATGGCGGCATGGTGATGTAAAGTCAGAATAGATTTTTTAGTAATTTTTGTATTTTAGTAGGAGAAACATGACAACTTCATTAGATAAAGAAGTCATAGATATCGTCGTTGAACAGCTCGGCGTCGATGCCACTGATGTGACTTTAGAGAAGTCCTTCGTGGAAGATTTAAATGCTGATTCGCTCGATCTTACAGAGCTCATCATGACGTTTGAAGAACGTTTTGGATTCGAGATCTCTGAAGAAGATGCTGAGAAGCTGAAAACTGTCGGAGATGTAGTTACCTATATCCGTAAGAAAAAAGGCTAAGCGTTAATTCGCGCTAGTTTATGTAAGAGGCCTTACCGGCAACCCCGGTAAGGCCTCTTATTTTTTTAGAAGAATTCCATCAGCGCAGAAAGCAAAGATTAAGACATTCCCACAGGGGACTCCAGACTTAACTTTAGGATTCTATATGAGAAGACAGGATTATTTTTACACAGAGAAAGATGAGACACAGAGATAAGAATTTTTTACGAGGGTAAAAAATTGGAAAATTTATAGATCGAATCGTTTTATCTATTCAAAGAAGTTATTTTCCACTGGGAAGGATGATTTTTACTCTCGTAAAAATTCTTATCTCTGTGTCTCATCTTTCTCTGTGTAAAAAAGCTAGCTTCTTACAAAAATCTTCTCAAGAGCCGGTTTGACATCGACCCAAAGATCGCGTGTCTTTTGGTCCGGAAGCAGAAGCTGCGTGAAATGGTATTTTGCAAAGTCGCGCTCTGTTGACATGATCAAAGATTTGATCTTGGGATCGACATCGATTTGATCTAATGCGTGCGTTGTAGAAGGAAAAAAGCCATAAAGCTGGAAATGGTTGGCAACAGACTCTGGTTCGAAGAGATAGTTAATGAACTTATAGACGAGGTCATCTTTTTTCGAAGCTTTTGGTAAACAAATATTTTCGATTGTGATGAAGGTCCCTTCTTTAGGTACAACAAAACTGACGAAAGGAAACTTTTGCATAGTACGCCAGATGTAAGAACTTGAAGCAATCACAACAGGGCAATTGCGCGTAGCCAGAAAGTAATCCCCGCGAAAATTAGCGTATGCTTCGATCCATCGCTTTTGACGGATTAGAAGATTTGTAATTCCTTCCACTTGCCCTGGATTCAACGTATTTAAAGGGCCATAGAGGTAAAAAGATGCGAACATTATCGCTTCGATGGGGTCATTGACCATCGTGATGCGGTAAGGATATTGTGGGTTAAAGATCATTTCCCAACTTGGGTCCAGCTCTCGGTGTGCAAAGTAGTCTTTGTCTATCCCCAAACAGAAAATTTCCCATTCGAAAGGAATGGAGACGCGATTGTCGGGGTCGAAGGAATGTCCGAGGAGCAGGGGGTTGATGTGCTGCCAGAAGTTTAACTTGCTGCGGTCAATATCTTTTAAAAGCCCTTCTTTCTCAAGGATCTGGACAGCATAGTCAGAAGGGATGATCAAATCGTAGCCTTCACCTTTGGTCGCTTTCAATTTGACGAGCAGCTCTTCATTTGATGAATAATAATTGACCCTTACTTTGATCCCAGTTTTCTGTTCAAAGCGAGCAATCACTGCTGGATCGAGAATATCTCCCCATGAAAAAATATGGATGCGGTTTTTTGTGAATGGTAAGAATGAGAGGTTGGGAAGATATAGAACGCTGAAAATCAGAAGGACCCAAAAAGTGATGATCAGGAGTCTAACGGGAAAACGTGGCATTTCACAATATCCGGGTGCGGGTTTTAATGGAGAAGAAAATAAATACGAGCAAGCTGCTCAAAACTAGGAGCACAGCAGACAACGCATTGACGACAGGAGATACACCCGATCGGAGCATGGAGAGAATATAGAGGGATAATGTTTGAGCGGAACTACCAGCGCAGAAATAGGAAAGAATGAAGTCGTCAAAAGAAACTATGAAGACTAGCAAGCCGGTGGCTATTAAAGATGGTCGTAGAAGAGGCAAGGTTACTTTGAAGAATGTTTGGGTACTTGAAGCCCCTAAGACAAGGGATGCTTCTGTCAGACGGTAATCGAGCTCTAGGAAGCGTGCATATACTGTTGGTATGACAAAACCCAGGCCTAGGACAGTATGGGCTAGGACAAGCGTTGTCAATCCAAGCGGGATAGAAATTAAACTAAAAAATCCTAACAGGCTTACCGCAAGCACAGTTTCAGGGATAATGATATTCCCATAAAACAAAACTAGATATTTCCCGACCCGTCCTCCTTGGGCGGCGTAGAAAATTAACAGCACGCCGGCTGTGAGGCTGATCGCTGTAGAGAAGAAAGCGACAATTAAAGAGTTGTTGAATGCATTCCACAGTTGTTCTGAGTGGAAAAGTTCGTGGTACCACTTAAAAGTAAATCCCTTCCAAGGAGATGGGAAGCCTTCTGTATTAAATGAAAACACGAGCAGGACCACGATTGGTACATAGAGGAAAAGGTACGTCGCAGCTACCATGATCAGACTGAGAGTGGAGGAAGAACGTTTGCTTGGTTTACTCATGGCGTTGCTTTGGTGTCAGGATTTTTTCAATGACAAAGTATAGCAAGAGTGCGCAAGCAAGAAGAACAATACAGCTCACAACCGTGAATGCTGCGCCAAGGGACCCAGTTTGCTCGCCAAGAATATATTGTGCGACAACGCTTCCCACAAACATTCGCTTGTCTCCGCCCATAAGCTCTGGGATCGCAAACTCGCCAAATGACGGGATGAAAACAAGGAAAAATCCAGCTTTAAGGCCCCCTTTGCTTATCGGAAGGAGGATCCTGCGGAACGTCTGCAGCCATCCTGCTCCCAGATCATGAGATGCTTCGATCAAGCGGTAGTCGAACTTTTCAAGCGAGGCGTAAATAGGAAGGACCATAAATGGCAGATAATAATAGACCATCATGATCATGATTGCGAAGAGGGAGTTTAAAATGAGGATGGGAGAATCAATGATCCCAATAGCCCTTAATACAGTATTGAGAAACCCTTCTCTTTCAAGAACAAAATACCAGGCGTAGACATGTAGTAGAAAATTTGTCCAAAAGGGGACGATCAAGAGAAATAAGAGCAGATTTTTAAAGCGTTTGCCTGTGAAGGCGATAAAATATGCCAATGGATATGCGATAACGAGGCATAGAAGGGCATTTCCTAAGGCCAAAAGCAAAGAGGAGAAAATCACTTTGATATAGGTTGGAGTGATGAACAGCGAAACTTTTTCTATAGTAAAGCCATCGATGCTGCCAGAGGATGAAAAATGAAGAAAGCTTGAGACAAGGGTGATCAATAGCGGGATGTAAAAAAAGAGCAGCTGCCAAATTAGGGCAGGGACTCCGATGGCAAAAGGGAGCTCTGAAGCGGGAGGTTTACGAAAAAAATGGATCTTCATTTTTCCAGGATTACAGAGTTTTCTTTTTGCCAATACAGGAAGACTTCATTGTCATAGTCGATCACTTCTTGAGGGAAGTGCTCCTCATTTTGCTCAAACACTTGCAGACGGGATTGGTTGTTCAGAGTGATATTGTATTGAGTGGATCTACCGTGGTAGACGATCGAGCGGACTGTCCCTTTCAAACAGTTGGAAAATTTTGAGACTTCTTTTTTAGTGATAAAGATTTTTTCAGGACGGACGCTTAAGAAAATCTCTTTACCTTCTTGCATCCAAGGTTTTTTTTGAGGGATGTAAATTTTGAAAGTACCGAGGTCGGGAATTTCGATCTCTGGTTCTCCTTCAAGGTTCTTTAATACCCCTTGAAAGATATTAGTAGTCCCTACGAACTTAGCGACAAAAGAAGAATGAGGAAATTCATAGATCTCCTTAGGAGTGCCGATCTGCTCGATCTCGCCCCGGTGGTTCATGATAGCCATCTGGTCGGCAACTGTGAGAGCTTCAAATTGATCGTGGGTCACATAGACGAAAGTAGTCTTGAGCTTGTCTTGTAGCTCGATCAGCTCGATTAACATCTTTTCTCTAAGCTTAAAGTCGAGAGCAGCTAAAGGTTCATCGAGCAAAAGAACGTCTGGCTCATTGACGATCGCCCTGGCAATAGCAACCCTTTGCTGTTGTCCACCAGAGAGTTGGCTTGGAAGCTTGTAAATGTGGTTTTCTAAGTGGAAAGCTTCAAGGATTTTAAAGACTTTCTGCTCGATGACTATTTTGGGCAATTGCTTTAGCTTCAGGCTATAGGCGACATTTTCAAAGACGTTCAGGTGAGGAAAAAGGGCATAGCTTTGGAAGACGATATTGATGGGCCTTTGGTTAATCGGCCTATGGGTGATGTCTTCATCTCCGAGGAAAATTTTCCCCTCATCCGCTTTTTCTAATCCGCCGA
>JBGAFY010000278.1:0-2021 GCA_044226975.1 Rhabdochlamydiaceae bacterium | reverse complement strand
TTAGAACAGCTTTAATTAATGCTCAAAAAAAGCAAATATATGACGGCTATACCATTCATGTAACGGATGAATATCCGGACCTTCTACTTCTTGCTCTTGAGACAAGTGGTTGCACAGCGATTGGCAAAGGCTTTAATGACCATTGCGCTTTAGCATTTCCCATGGATGGAACGCATAAAGCCATTGTGATCAAACCTCCTGGTAAAGATCTAGATTCTTCTGAAATATACGCTAGAGCAGTCATTGATTTAGTTTGGGACTCGAAAAAGAGAGAAATTGTAGGACTATTGCAGCCGGTGTATAGCAAAAGTGCAGATGTACAATTAAGCGGAGCCATACTCAAGTACGCTAAAGAGTATTTTTCCAATACAATTCAAGTTCCATTACTGGCTTTAGAGACAATAGCTTTAGAGAAGTATCAATCTTCTGGAAGCGCTACAGATTCAAAATTAGAATTTTATGGATCAAACGCCCCATTTACTTATAACGACTCAGCCCTTGGAGTTAATGATGGGTTTTCTCAGGTCACATCGCTTAGATTATTAAGTCGCCCTGCAAGTTCTCCAAAAGCCAACAACCTATCTATTGTTGAGCTAAAAGACATCGACAACGGCACTGCATTGGCTTCAGTTAAATCTATTAATGCAAAAAATAAATGGACTGAATATGACCAAGCAATCATAGATAAGTATTTCGATGTAATGGGAAGAATATATTTCGCAAAAAAAGAAGACGCAATAGCTGGTTACATTACTCAAGGATACCGTCCTAGCAAGCACTCGATATTAACACGGCATTTCTACATTCCTTACATTGCAGTCGATCCCGATTTTCAAGGGAAGGATGTTGCAACGTCTTTGATGAAAAAAGTGAAAGAATTGGCAGAAAACCAAGGAATAAAAAAGATTAAGCTGGATTATCGGGGAAATAACGAAAAAGCAGTTAAATTTTACGAATCTCTTCCTCAAAAATTGGATTTGAAAGCGAAAAATAAAAATATTGGGACATATATAAATGGGGACCCTAAAGTCAAGCTGACCATGTACTTAGGTTAGAAACTAAAAGACATGACCTGCTTCACATAAGAGACTGTTCACAAACCAAGCTTCTGTCGATTGTCAGGTTCTGTTGAGCCGATTTTCAATTAAAATCCGAGGGGTAATATTAGCTGCGCATATGACCACTGGGATTTCAAATGAAAATCGGCTAAAATAATCCCGAAAATCGACCAAGCCTTGGTTTGTGAACAGTATCTAAATCACTCCATTTAAAAATAGAGGTTCGTATAAATAATTTATCCTGAAAATGAGCACGAATCATGAAACGATCTAGATTTAGAGAAGAGCAAATCATTCAAATTCTGAAAAAAATCACAGGATCCTAAGATAGACAGGATGAGGAATTTTTCTTATCCTGCCCATCCTAACATCCTGTTATTTTTTTGTTTTCTTTAATAGCATATTGCTTTTCACTTGATTTTACAAGAAAACTATCATGTCTTTTTTGTTAAATAATGTCAGTGGGAATCGCTGAGTTGTATTTGTTTTGTGGTTTGTAATATTAATATTAACGATTTTAATTTTATTGATTGAAATGAAATAATTTGCGGTATAATAAAGTAATTTATAATATAATTAAACCTGTAATTTTGTTGTGTTCGGAGGATTATATGTCATCTATCGGATCTAGTTTTAAGGCCATTCATTCTATGCCCGCTCCCTCCATAAATGATGGTCACGACGCGATCATTCAAGAAATTGAGAAGGCTATGTATCCTTTCCAGATTACCGAGCTTGTTAAAAAATCACAAAATTTTGAAGCTAAGATATTTGAGAGAGTAATCAGGGCTGCAATACTAAAGGAACGGATCGAGGCTTCAATTCTCTTTGAAATCCTCATATCTTCTAAAATTACGGATAGGGGCTGTATCCTGGCGCTTGCTAAAGAATTGTATAAAAAATACCCAAAAATTTTAAAAGATTTAAATTTTAAAGCTTTTATTTCTTCATACCAAGACAGTG
>JBGAFY010000277.1:0-2056 GCA_044226975.1 Rhabdochlamydiaceae bacterium | reverse complement strand
AGTCTGTATTGATGGAAAAACAGGCTTTAACGTCCCTCCTTTTTCACCTGAAATGGTTGCAGAGGCAATTCAAAAACTCATTCAAGATTCTTCTTTACGAGAACGATTTGGCAAAAATGCCAGAGCACTTGTCGAAGAAAAATTTACTTTTTCAAAAACTCTTAATGATATGGAAGATGTTTATCAAACATTAATAAGCTCGTGAATTTATTGTAATTATATTAAATAAATCATGACTATTTAATGTTATTATAAAACCGTGCTATAATATTATCAGTTGATAATAATTATAATTTTATATTCTTTGGCGGCGGGCCATGAGCGCGGCAATTTTAAATAATTTTAAGGGTGTTAAAGTTGATAGCTTTAAAGAACTTAATCTTTCATATAAAGAAAAAGATGCCTGTTGTCAGCTCGCTCAAAAAATAATTAACGCATCCCCTGTCAAAGGCTTGCCAATCGTATCTTCTGGCGCCTCTTCAGCTTCAGATGTTGTTTCTGATGTTTCATATACTTTGCGCCAGCTCGGTTATTTAAAACTGGATTCCCCTGTTTTAAATGCAACTGGTACGCCTACCGCCTTCAATGCGATTCAAGGTGCTGTTGGTGCTTATAAGGCGTATTTACGTTTTCGCGAAGCTCGCGCTAAAGGGGATTTAAGCGGCGCTGTAGAATCGTGTCTGAATATGGGATTTTCAATAGCTCAAGCTGGTGGTGGGGTTGGATATGCGCTTTACCGACCTTTAGCAATTATCTCTCAAATTAAAAATATAGAATTTTCTTTTCAGGCGACAAATCCTTTAGGAAAAGCGGCCTGCTGGACGGGTGTTGTAGGAAATATCATGTTTGGGATCTTCTATGGATTTCTCGCCTTATGCTGTGGATTTGGAGCTGTTAAAAATGCTGTTTTTTACTTTTGTTCAAAGGTCAGAAACACTTTTAAAGATGAAGATCTTTTCCTCAAAGCACAAGTAGAACAGTTAGCGAAAGGGCTCCATGTTCAAGCAGATGAGGTTTTGGCGCAGTTGATGCACAAATCAGGCGCCCAAGGGATTGATGCTCTTAAAAAAGAACTAGGAAAGCAGCTTGCAAAAGAGATGCCAAAATGGATCGAGGCCGTCTTTAATGATCTGAATAAAAATGATGGTTTTTTTTCTATTGAAGATAGTGAAAAAGATACAGAACAAAAAATACGCTTCCTTCTAGATCTTTTAGATGAGCATGTCTCTTTATCAAAAAGTGATTTTTTAAAAGATAAAGGGATAAATACTGATGGAATAAAGGCGATTGCTGACAAACTTTCTGGACTTGAGTTGATCGGGCTAGCAAAGAAGATAGAAAATGCAGCAAAGACAAAAGAAGCTGAAATGTTGCGTCAGGTCGGGGGTGAATGTACGCAAAAAATCCGTCAAGCTGCTGCTTCCAATTTAGGCGAACGCTTGGTTTCCGATGACAAGATCGTTAAAGATGCCGCGATAATTGAGGCTAAGGGCCTTTTACATAGCGTGAGAAGGGCTTTAGCGAAAAACTTCGCTATGAATAGTGCTCTGATGGTTGCAGGCGTCGTTGGAGTAGTTGCCACTATCCTCTCGTTTATTTTTACTGGGGGTGTGGGTGCTTTAATTGTGGGAATTTTATTTTTAGTAGTCTGTTTTGCCATGATCGCTGTAGATGCCTACAGTCTTCACGTGGGATTAAAAGACCCAACGCCAGGGATACATGACAAAAAAATTGTTATAGCCAATACAATCCTAGCTACTTTATCAATTATTACCGCACTCGCTCTTATAGCTTTTTTCCCAATCCACCCTCTAGCTATAGCGATCGCATTAACAGTTGGAGTTGCTTGGTTGATTAACAACTCCGTTGCTTTAAAACGCATTTTTAAACGAGAAGCGGAATACAAACAGTCTCACATTACATTGAAGGAATTAATTGCTAAGCTTGAGTTCTCCCTAGAAGAAAATAACGAAAATCTTAAATCCTTAGTGAAAAAATTGGGCCCATCTGTAAGAAAATCCTTATTTAAGAGTTTAGGATGCGATAAGAAGCGCGT
>JBGAFY010000016.1:0-16809 GCA_044226975.1 Rhabdochlamydiaceae bacterium | reverse complement strand
GACTGGGCGTTGTAACAAAGTCGTAATGACGCGCACACCATTGCTGTACCATTCGCTGGGGAAGGGTTTGAGAGGGTAGACCATAATTGCAAGGCTAGGATTGTCTTCTGGAGTGAATTGATCCGGGCTGATGCCGCCAGTCACGACGATTTTAATGCTGGATACTGGAAAATTATTAATGCGGAGAAGTTCAAAGATAGTAGTTTCGATTTTATCTAGAGAGCAGGGAATATTGATCCCGATGCAAGAGCAAGAGAACTGTAAACGGTTCAAATGTTCACGTAGATGAAATGGTCGGCCTTGATAGGTGCGCATATAATCAAAGACGCCATATCCTCTAACAACCGAAAGATCGAGAATAGAAATTTTCGCATCTGACTCTTTTACAAACTCACCGTTGATATAGAAGGTTGTCTCTACCATGAATCCCATCCGTTAAATTTCTATATACCGACCTTGGGCCTATTTTGGAAATATTTTGAGAAAAACTGAATTGAACGGGAGGGAGTATGCCAAAATTAAGGATTAATCGTAGTGAAAAAATGAGGGTGAGAATTGCCTTTAAAAAAGTCTTGAACATTTGCACAAATTTCCCTAATGATGAATTAAAGTGGAGAATGATATGGCCCTCAAAGATACTGTGACCCATATGAAATCTCTCATCGATGAGATGAACCGAGATATCGATAAAGCGATGGGTGGTAACAAAGCTGCATCGCAGCGATGCCGCACCAATTCAATCAAGTTTGCCAAATGTGCGAAGTTGTTTCGAAAAGAATCGTTGATGTCTGAAAAGAAGAACGGCGGCAAAAAAAATGCAAAAAAATCTCCGGCCAAGAAAAAGTCAAAAAGCAAGAAGCGATAATTTCTTTGCGCGAAGCGCCCTGGAGTGCTGCGCTCTGCGCAGCCCTGGATTCGGCTAATATTCGTCAAATACATTAACTTTATTATAGTCAAATCTATAGACGGATTTCACAAAAGATCTATTAGCCGCTTTTTCAAACTGAAATGCTGAGCACCAGGGATAATTAGAGGCAACCGCAACAAGCCCGTGTTTTACTGCATTTTGGTGTACGTAGTTCAATCGAGCTAAGTAAGAAGAATGTATCGTGATTCTACTGTCCCAAAATTGATACCAAACTTGCCTATTCGGAGTGTTGTCTCGTTGATTTATTTTAGAGGCAGTCATTTGATGCAGCTTCCCTAGAAATGTTTTTAGATTTGATGGATCAGCAGGAGAGCGAGCGACAAAGTGGTAATGATTTGAGAATACAGCCCATGCGTGAAGTTCCCAATTGAAAGCCGATGCTATGGATAATAAGGTGTCATGCAGGAAAGAAAGAGCTTCTTCTGTTTGAAAATAAGGATGCTTTAGATAGGTTCCTGCAGTGATCATATACACACCCTGCGTTTTTAGAAATGAGGGGGAGAATGTGGCCAACTAGACATAATGACCTAAAATAAGCGCAGTTTTTTTTGAAAAATTTTATGTGAACGAGTTTTAAATTCTATTCTTTGCGCGAAGCGCCTGGAATTGCGCTCTTTTTTTGACTCTTCTGAGGCTTGTTTCTGAAATTTTTTATATAAATTAGGGCTGCGCAACGAGTTTTAAAGGGAGTTTTTGAAAAAAAATTATGTGAATGAGTTTTAAAATTCTAATCTTTGCGCGAAGCGCTCCTGGAGTGCTGCGCTTGCGCAGCAAGAAAAGGTCTAAGGGGGAGTTTTTTGAAAAAAAAATTATGTAGAATGAGCTTTAAACTTCCAAGTTGGAATGCTGCGCTTTGCGCAGCCTTTTGACTCTTCGAGGCTTGTTTCTGAGACAGGCACTTTTCTAGAAAGATACAAATTAGGGCTGCGCAGAGCGCAGCACTCCCAGGGCGCTCGCGCAAAGAAAATGCACTTATTTAAGTTAATAAGTAGGACATGCTAAAATGATTCATCTTATTGAGCATGAACTATGCCTAAAAAACCTATTTTAAAAACTACGAGAATGTCTTTTGCATGCTTATAAGAACATATCTCAATAAAAAAGTTTCAGTCGATTATCTGGTTCTTTACGAACAAATTGGAATCTAACGATCTTTTCAAATCAGTTTTTTTGGAGTCTATTAATGTGTTCCATGTCATGGAAAGAAACCTCAATAGAATTGACCGTTGATAAGCTCTCAAGCGATGCCTTTGGGATGAGCTCATGGACACGTTCAGATACCGGCCATACGTATACGGTAGAAGTTCTTGGGGGCATCCCTCAAGACCGCCTTCGAGTTTTGATGACGCATAAAAAACGGGGGCCATTGGCGCTTCTATCCAAGAAATCCTTACCCTTCGCCAATGCGCGTGACACCTCGCTGTGGACATGTGCCAGAATGTGGCGGCTGCGCCTTTCAGCAAATGGACTACCCAGCACAATTAGACTGGAAACAAAATCGCTTGCAAAAGCTGTTCGCTTCTCTACATGACACTATCATAGCGCCCATTCTTCCTGCAAAGACCCTTACGAGTACCGCAATAAAATGGAATTCTCTTTTCACAAGATCGGGAAGGGACGCGCTATTTAGGCCTTATGTTGAAAGGACGTAAAAGAAAAGTTTTTAACTTGCAAGAATGCCACCACCAAAAGCTGGTTTGCTGATGTGGTGAAGGCTGTACGCTTGTGGTGGGATGAGAGCGGCCTTGCTGCCTACCATCCATTTGCAGATACCGGCTCTTTACGCACGTTGACCGTCCGCTCTGGAATGCGCACGGGGAGCAAGATGGTCATGTTGACAGTCTCGGGTAACTCTGAATTTGGCCTCAAGCGGGCCCAACTCGATAGTTTTGTTAAGACAATAGAGACTGTCTTGCAAAATGTCCATGGAGCCAGCACTGCCCAGTGTGTTTTTTCAGGTGCAGCAAATTGCTAAAGGACGCCCCACACAATTTTATGAGATGCATTTAAGCGGCCCAGCTCATTTGACAGAAGACCTAGAGATTTTGCTGGCAAAACTCCGCACATTAAATTTTTTGATCAGCCCCACATCCTTCTTCCAACCGAATCCCAGCCAAGCAGAGCAGATCTACGCACAGGCAGTCCGCATGCTCGAACTCGACCCCTCTTGGGAGATCCTAGAGCTGTTCTCAGGCACTGGGACCTTAAGTTCTGTCCTCGCTTCTTCCGGAGCTAAAGTGCTAGGCGTTGAGCTCAATCCCCATGCTGTTTTTGATGCGGAAATGAACAAGGAACACAACAAGCTCGAGAACCTCTACTTCATGCGGGGAGATGTCAAAGAGATCATCCCTCAAGAAGGCTGGCGCAAGCATCTGTCCAAGATCGATGCTCTCGTGGTCGACCCGCCCCGTTCTGGCATTATGCCCGAAGTGCTCGATGCGATGGCCGCCTCGACAGCAAAAAAAATATTATACATTTCTTGCAACCCCCAGACCCTAGAGCGTGACCTGCTGTATTTGAAGGAGAAAGGGTGGAAATGCCCCAAAATTCAGCCCATTGACCAATTCCCGCATACAGTCCATGTAGAGGCGATTGCCATCCTAGAACGTAATTTTTCTTGATTTGCCCTAGTGTATGAGGCATGCTTGTCCCGTAACTACGAAATTAATCCATGAGGATGTTAATGAAAAATTTACTTGTTAAAGGTTCTCTGACATTGCTCGCCCTTACATCGACTGTATCCGTCTTTGCTCAAGATGCAGCTCCTGCCGCAAAAGGTGGGAATTTCATGCAGACACTGATGATGATCGGTATTGCGATCGTGTTCTTCTACTTCATTCTCTGGCGACCAGAACAAAAACGGCGCAAGACTATGGAAGCACAAAGAAGTGCTATGAAGAAAGGCGACCGCGTGACTGCGATGGGGATCATTGGGACGATTGTAAAAGTTCAAGACACAACTGTCATCCTCCGCATGGTCGATGGCGCAAAGATTGAAGTTTTGAAAGCTGCAATTACTGATGTTCAAGCCGGAACAGAGGAAGATGCGAGCAAAGTTGAAAAACTTGAGACTTCTTCTACAGAGAAATAATGTCTTATTTGGCTAGCATTTCATTCTTGAAGTGCTAGCTATTTCCGTACACTTCTTCCAAATATAAACTGATAGCATTAGCGAGATCGACAGGATCGAACATATTGACGTGTCGATTTCTCATTTTTGCTTGGATGGCCAATCGCATCGGATTGGGGAGAAGGTTTTTGAGCTGTGCAATGGCTTGGCAAGTTTGGATCGATGCAGCAGGCTGAGAGAGGACATGCCGCATTCTCTTAAGTGCAAGAATACGGAAAGCTTCGCCCTTGTAAATCAGGGTTGATTTAGATTAAGGAACGTTTGTTGCCCAATATTAGGGTTTATCCCTTTCAAAGTGCTATAAGTCCTGATCAATTCGTCTCTATCTTGAGGAGACCATCGTCCTAATCGATCTAGAGGATTTACCCCACCTGTATCCATTTCATTAGCCATTGTTAATGCGCTTTGTGCAATCTCAACAGGTGACAAAGGTTGCTGTGCTGGGATATGTGGTGCCTGTTGCGCTGACTTGGTAGGGATGGGGTTGCCTTGTGGAGCAGGCTGAAAAGGTGCAGGGCCTTGAGGGCATCGGTGTGCCGCACATTTATTGCCCACCTTTTCTGCAGACAAAAGTACCGGTGTCATCAAAGCATTCATCGCAATGCGGGCGGTTTGGTTCTGGGCAGGGTTCGTTGTATTGCGGATTTTTAGGCCTTGAGCGTCAATTTGGAATTGGAAGCTCAGTCCAGTGAGGTCCGTGACATTCCACTGGCGCGCAATCTCTTGTTGCAAGCCCTGATCTATGAACAGGTGGTTAAGCTGTTCTTTCATCATGTTGTCGTGCTTTCCACAAGGGGCAAGAGGTATGTTTCCTGCCCGTACTTGATATTGATTGATTTGGACTGTAGCCATAATTAATTACTTTCTTTTTACAACGGGGTTTACGTACGCAAAGGCAACTTTTAATATATATACAAACCTATCGATCCGTTTGATGAATTCTAGTGTGTCTGTAGTGGTGCCTGTTTCGGATTTGCTATAATCGGCTAAAGAGAGCGCAAAAGCTTCCAAAGCAAATTGAGGAAACTTTGGGTTGTCGAGTAAGCATGTGTTGGTGAGGTCATTAATTATCGCAAAAGAGATCGTGTGAATTTCTCTTGAGTACTTATTAGGATCAGGATCTCCTGCATATGCCTCTAAATTGCCAATTTCGTGGCTATGCGTATTTAAGAAATGATCAATAAATTGAGAAAAACGATCTATTAGACCCTGCCATTTGTTCTTATCAAGTTCTCGGAACTTATGTGCAGTCGCGCACATAGAGTTGAGAGCAGAAAACAGAGGACTGCTTGCATAACGGCGAATGATATTATATTGCATTCTGATTTCTTTGCTGAAGTCCTTCAAAGGGTGTTTAGCATCATACTCAGATAATGTATGTGCAGACTCTCTAGCTTGCGATTCAATTAATTTAATCATTTCAGCAGTAAAATTGTTCTTAATGAAAGCGTCTAATTTACCAGCATTTGTACAGACATTGGCGATAATCTCGGGATTAAAAAAGTTTCCTGTAACGGAAAAGTTTTCAGGTAATCCTAAAGCGTTAGTATAGCCTTTGATCTTCAATATCTTTGACTCGTCATCGAACTCAAACTGATCTAATGAAGGAAAGTTTAGAATTGCTTGGTTTACCAAAAAGGCATTCAAGCGATTTTGATCAGGGAATTCGATCACAGGTGTAGGAACATTCACGTTTATATTGCTTACACTAGAAGTGCTTACGCTACGAGACGTCTGTAAGATCTTCTTCTTATCTTCCTTTTTTGATGAAGAACTTTTGGAAACTGCTGGACTCGAATTGTTTAATGCAATTTCGAAAGCCGACGGTTCACCAAACGGTTCATATATGGTGTAAAGCTGTTTAGGCGGATTGAGAAGCTCTTCCTGTTTGGATTCATGGCTATCGTTTGGTCCATAAAACGTTTCATATATAGTGGAAGACTTAGTAGACTGATTAGGATCAACCGCTTCTTGTTTTGATTCATAGCCATTATTGACGTTTTGAGAAGAAGAGAAAAAAGATTTTATCATCTCTTGATCGACAAATGCAGGAGGAGAATCAAGCATCACTTTTTGCAATTCTTCAAAAAAAGAACTTATTGGTGCAGGTAGATTGCTTTGATTTGAATGATTGGTGCTCTCCATTCCTCTGTTTTGAGAGGAAGGCTTCGCAGAAGGAGTGACAGGCTCGCTGCTTTCATCTTTAGAAATATTGAAAAGACTGTCGTTCCCTTCAGGGTTATAGGAATATTCATCGCCTATGTTTTCAAGATCAAAAATTGTATCGGGATCCTGCGAAGAGTTGAGCAGTTTTTTCTCTTTAGCTAGAGAGGAAATAATTTTTCCTGGCACTGTAGTAGAGTTGTTTTGCTCTTCATCATCAGTAAGGTTTAGCAGTTGAGAGAAACTTAGTTGATTTTGCTCAGCAAACGGATCTGTATCTAATGAAAGAGTAGTTAAGTCAAAGTCTTGACTTGTAAATTCTTTGATATTCGCTTGTAATTTTTTGAATATCTCTCTCAATCGGTTGATCTTAGGTGCATAGTCTTCTGTTCTTAATATAGTTGGGTCAAGATTGTTATTTGCGTGTAGCTTGTTTTTCTCTTTTGCAACGGGGCTTCCGCTTTGAAGATGCTTTGCAGTATCAGTATCTATCCTATTTAAAGCTTCCTGATTCTCTTTGATTAAATCGAGTTGTTCCCTCAAGCTTTTTAGCTGGTTTTCAAGGCTATTTGCATCAACTGGACCTGTAAATAAATTGCTATATTCGCGAAGCGTTTGTTTTTCTGTTTCAATTTCAGATAAGAGCGATTCAATCTCGTCTTTAGCTGCACTGATGTTTATTTTCTGTCTTCTAATGCTATCATCAAGATCATTTGTTGTAGCTTTAACAGCGGAACTCTTGTTTGGGGAGGTTCCAGAATTAGATTGAGCTTCTTTAGAGAAAGCTAGATGGCGTCTAGTTTTAATCTCTTTTGGTTGCTCAAACTGATCTTCATCAGGTCCTTCAAAATAATTGTCTTCGACTTTCATGATTGGTGAAACGCCAGGGGAAAGGGGAGTTTCAGATGATTTTTGGCTGAAAATTGGAGAGTTAAATTCATTCTCGGAGGTTTCTTCGGCTGAAGGTGTAGCAGATAGCTTAATAGGGGATTCAAAACTCTTATCTGTTAATGGCAGCCCAGGTGAAAGCAGTCTTGAAGAGATAGGAGAGTTATCTGACCCTGATGTTTTCACAGGCGTTGCTGAATTTTTAATCGGAGAATCAAAAACAGGAGTTTTCGATTGCTTAATGGGTGAGATAGAAGGATTTAAGTTTTCTTGATTGTTAAGACTTCCATTTTGTTCCTTGAGATAGGAGAGATGAGGCAAAAGTTGGAAAAACAATTCTTCATTAAAGAACGCATCAGGGTTCTCGTATAAGGATATAAGTATATCATCATCTAAATTTTCAAATGGATTTTGAGCTGGTGAAGGAGTAGTGTCATCGCTTGTGTTCGGTTTTATTGGATCGTGTCTAGTTAGAGTAATCGTCTCTTCGGCTTGGTTTAGACCTTTGTCGAGCTCTTTTAGCTCCTTGAATAGAACTTCCAAGTCATGTTCTATCTTTTCATCTTCATCGTTAAGTAACCTTTCAATTGAGCTATGTTCACGTTTGGATTCTTCGAATTGGGAATTAATTTTTTCTTGTTCTTGTTTTACCAATTCGATTTCATCTTTTGTTTTTCAACGTTAACTTTTTTGAAGAACCGAATGTCGCTTGAGACCAGTCTGATTTTTCATTTGAGGATTTCATTTGTTTCAAATTCTAATTCGTCTGGTTCTGATAATGAGGTGTCTTTCAATGAAAGAATGAAGAGTTTAAACAGTGTTGTTCTGATATATCAAGTGCATAATCTTGAGGAATGAACAGTAATTTCTTCGCGTTTTCCAACTCAGCTCGGAATTTTTTTATGCTTTCTAAAATCAGTATCAAGTTCATCAAATCTCTTTTTTCCGAAGCTTTCTTTAATTTAAGATCTTCTCTAAGTTTTTTGGTTTCTGTTTATGCCTTTTCTAGTTCTTCTTTTAGTTCGTCCTTTTTTATTCCTAAAAATGTTTCCATGTCAGCAATGTTGAAATCATCCATTGGCAGTCGCATGTTTTCAATCTCTTCAGCAGTCAACGATTCGATAGCTCCAAGAGAGTTATCGTCTTGCTGATTCTCACCTGTAATTGGAAGCCTCTGTGCGCGTTCTAATGGTTGCTCGAGAGTGGAATTCTTCGGTTCTACAAATTGCGATCCATTTGATCCTGTGATGGACATATCCGGAGAGATGATTTTCTGTTTAGGGTCTTCTGCTTGTTGTCGAGAAATTGGGGATTCGAGCAACTGGCTGGATGTGTTCTCAGAAGCTATGGAATCATCAGATAGTTTTAATTCATTAACAAATTCATCACTGCCCTCAATAAAGCTAAGATCAGGTTCGTCTGTGTTAGTGTTCTTAGGTTCTTCTGAAGGTGTTGGAGTTAACTTAATTGGAGACTCAAAAGTAGTATGCTCGTTCTTCAATGGGAAGTCTGAAGAAAATGGGTCAGAGTAATGAGATGCAGGAGCCTTCTTGCTCATTGGGTGGTAAGAGATGATCTTTTGTAAGCGCTGGTTTGCGTTTTTTAATCTTGCAGTATTGCTTTGATTTTGTGATTCAGAAGATTTTTTTGCCAAATCCAATTGTTCTTTAAGAGAGGCAATTTGTTTGTCTTTTTCTTGAAGTTGAGAAAGGACCTCTTCTATTTTTAAGGGTTCTTGCAAGTTGTTTATGAGGCTTACGCGTTCGGATACGTGTCTTATTGCATTTTCTTCTAGCTGAAGAGAGAACTCCAATTTTTGGAACTCTTCAAGATCTCTTTGTTCACGCGTTTTTTTCAATTCGCGATTAAGACCGTCTATCTCAAGTTTTTGTTTTTCGACTGTTCCTTGAAGCTCATCTATTTTAAACTTAGCATCATTTCGGGCTAGCTGAGCTTTGGCAAGATCCTCTTGGAGCGTTTCATTTTTCAATTGTTCAAACAGATCGGTAGTTTCAAAGATTGGTAAATTATTAGGGTCATTTAAGTTGAAGGTATCTTCGGGACCCCAATCGGAGTATGGTGAAGTAAGTGTTGAATTGACGTGGGAAATTAAATCTTCGTCTTTTATTTCTAAAAGAGCATCATTTGCAAAAGCGCTAAAATCAGGTTCCTCATTTAGTAATTGCAGAGGTGCTCCACATTCCTTAACAGACTCAACTTCTTGATTAGAATGTTCTTCTGCACTAGCAACTGGGACACTGTCTTCTTCTAAATCTTTTTGAGCGTTTTGAAGTTTTACTCGAAGCTCTTGAATTGTAGATTGATATCCTTCAATTTCTTCATTTGCAGGGATATGTAGCTTCTTCTCTTCAAGCTGTTGATTTAATTTTTGAATTTGCTCATTGAGATAGGCTTCTTGTTTTTCTTTTTCTTGCTCTAGTTGAGGGATTTTTTCTTTAGCTTGCTGGAGCTCTTCTTTAGCAATTTTTTCCGATGCTTGAGCTTCTTCAGCAGCTTTTTTTAGCGAGGTAATGTTTATTTGTTCTTGAGAAGCTTTTTGCTCCAAAGTGGCTATCTGTTCTCTCAAATTTAGAACCACAGCGGCATCGATGTCTTTTGCATCTCTTTCTTGCTCTGCTTTTTGAACTTGCTCTTTTAATTCAGCTATTTCTCTATTCAATTGCTTAATTTGTAATGCGCTATCTCGCGCGTTTTCATCTTTCAGCGTTTGGAGGTTTTCTAACTTCGATGTTAGAGTTGAGAGTTGCTTTTCTTTTTCTTGAAGTTGTTCTTTAGCGTCTTTCTGGGCAGTTGCAAACTGCTCTTTCAATGTTTTGATTTGCGGTTCAAGACTAGAGTGTTTCTTGGAAATCTCTTCAATATGTTTTACATATTTTTCTATCTCTTTCTCAAAATTTCTGACTTTTTCAGTCTCAAGTTTAAATGCTTCTTTAATCTTAGTGATTTGAGTTTCTAGCTCAATATTTTTAGTGTTAAACTCTCGCTCTTTATCTCGGATGTTATTTTGAGCTTCAAGCTTGGCGGCTTCGACTTGATTATTAGCTTGTGTTTCTAATGTAGCTTTTTCTCTAACAAATTCTTGCTGAGTTTTCTCGAGCTTTTGTGCTGCTTCTTGGAATTTGTGATTAGACTCTTCGGCTTGACGACGGAGTTTTTCTTTAGCTTCTTTAGCTTGAGTAACTTGGGTTTCTAGATCAGCTTTTGTAGTGTTAAACTCTCGCTCTTTATCTTGGATTTGGTTTTGGGCAGCAAGCTTGGCAGCTTCGACTTTTTCATTCGCTTGTGTTTCTAAACTAGTTGTTTCCCTAGCAAATTTTTGCTGAGCATTCTCGAGCTTAAGTTCTGCTTCTTGGAATTTTCGATTGGATTCTTCGGCCTGAAGACGGAGTTTTTCTTTGGCTTCGTTAGCTTGAGTAACTTGGGTTTCTAGCTCAATTTTTTTTAGTGTTAAACTCTCGTTCTTTATCTTCAATTTTGTTTTGAGCTTCAAGCTTGGCAGCTTCGACCTTTTCATTCGCTTGTGTTTCTAATGTAGCTTTTTCTCTGACAAATTCTTGCTGAGCTTTCTCGAGCTTTTGCGCTGCTTCTTGGAATTTGCGATTGGACTCTTCAGCCAGAAGACGGAGTTTTTCTTTGGCTTCGTTAGCTTGAGTAACTTGGGTTTCTAGCTCAATTTTTTTAGTGTTAAACTCTCGTTCTTTATCTTGAATTTTGTTTTGAGCTTCAAGCTTGGCAGCTTCGACCTTTTCATTCGCTTGTGTTTCTAATGTAGCTTTTTCTCTGACAAATTCTTGCTGAGCTTTCTCGAGCTTTTGCGCTGCTTCTTGGAATTTGCGATTGGACTCTTCAGCCAGAAGACGGAGTTTTTCTTTGGCTTCGTTAGCTTGAGTAACTTGGGTTTCTAGCTCAATTTTTTTAGTGTTAAACTCTCGCTCTTTATCTTGGATTTGGTTTTGGGCAGCAAGCTTAGCATTCTTGACTTGTTCATTCGCTTGTGATTCTAAACTAGTTTTTCCCTAGCAAAGTCTTGCTGAGCTTTCTCGAGCTTTTTGTGCTGCTTCTTGGAGTTTTCGATTGAACTCTTCAGCCAGAAGACGGAGTTTTTCTTCAGCAGTGCCTTTGGCTTTCTCAGCAGCTTGGAGGTCACGCTCAAGTTCCTCGATGCGGACTTGTTTTCTTTTGCTGTAATTCTTTTTGTAGCGTTAGGTTTGATTGTTCTAAATTGAATTTTTCTTTTGTAAATAACTCTGTTTGTACCTTTATGAATTTTTGGAATTCGGTTTCTTTTTTCAGGCTTTCTTCGGATTGAAGTTTAAACTTTTCTGCAAATTGTCTTTCTTGGTCTTTCAACTTTCGCTCGGAATCCAAAGCGAGTTGTTTGTTCGCCTCTTTAAGATCATTGATAGTAATTAACTGTTGAGAGATCTGTTGACCTTGAACGGAATTCGCTTTCAGAGCATCTGACAAGGCGAGTTTTTCCGACTGGAGCTGTTGTTGTAGAGTTTTAATTTTGCTGTGGAATGGGTCTAACTGTTTCTCTAAGAGATAACATAAGACCGCTTGCCCGCGTTGAGAGCCAGTTGAAGATAAGTTTTCTCCGTTAAAATGACTATTATGGAAAGCGAACTCTCCATACTTCCAGAGATTATGTTTATGACTTGGAGGCTGGCAGAGGTAAAGATGATAGTAGATACCGTTTTTGTCGCTATCAGACAGCCTATTAAACGCTGCCAAAGCAATGTCATTACGCCCCTCTAGGAAAAGGTAGGCCAACTTGAAGAGGATGACATTGGCGATGGACTGTCGCCTTTGTTCATTCGTTGTTGTGGCAGCTTTAAACGCTATTTCTCCAGCTTGCCAGTTTTTATTCTCGCTAGCAATTGGGAGGTAATGGTGGAAATAGATAAGGTTTTTTTCTTCTGGAGACAGAGTGTTAAACGCTACGGTCCATTCCGGAGTTGTTGTGATGCCGTTTGGAGGAAGCTTTCCAGTCTCTTCAAGGAGGTTGAGCAATGGGTTGAGATATTCGAGCTTAGGATCGGAGATCGCTTTAAAGTGATCTGCCATTCGGGCAAATTGGTTCAGCAAGGCGACGCGTTCATCATTGCTTACACCGTTCAGCATGTTTTTTAGACGCTCGAACACTGCTTGCAGTTGGTCTGGGGTATCAAATCCTGTGACACGCTCTGCAAACAGGAAGTTCATGATCGCTTGGTAGCGGTTCTGGCTGCTTGTCTCGAGTCCGTGGCTTCCTAAAAATGCATTTTCGCCAAATCGTAGCTCAGTTGCTCTAGCGTGGTCTTTGTGGATCAGATAAAGGTGTTTGAAAATCCCGTTTCTAAATGGTTCAGGCAGCATGTTGAATGCTGTGACGGCGTCGGGGTTAATTTCGGGAGTTTGTAAATATAGGAGAGCTGTTTGTTGCAAAGCAAGGTTGCGTAAGGCATCGGCTCTTTCTTTATTGGAAGCTGTTTGTCCATCCGTTTCATGAAAGCGTTTTTCGCCTATGCTTAAGAGTTCGTCAGTATGGCCTCTTGGAGGAAGAATGCCCAATTGGAAGTAGGTGAGTTTTTTGATGTCGTTGGATAGAGCATTAAAATCCTGTTTTGCGTCCGCTACTGTGGTGGGCTGTTCGAATTTCTTGGCTATGGCTAGAAGTTCGCCGATTTTAGTAGAGTTTAATGCCGATAGCTCGATTGTGCTGGTTAGTTGCGCTGCAGCACTTGTTACATTATGCGTTGTTCCTAGGGGTGCTGGATTTGTGCTCGATGGGGTGTAAAGGGTGGTCTGTGCAATAGGAGCAGCGGTCGAAGTAGTGTGTGGTTGACCTGGAGTGGATACATTAGGTGGAGTATGTGTGTGTGTGGGAAGACAGCAGCCTCCACATTCACTAAATATAGCTTGCGCAGTGTTAGAAATTTTTTGTAAAAGAGGTCTGTTAACGGTGATTTCATTGATGTCGATTCGAGTTCTGTCGATCCCTTTTGAAACCTCGACATGGTCTGCATGGAAAACTGTATTGACGTCAAATGGGAGAAAATAGCTTAAATGTAATTTGTTTCTCACAAGGTCGTGAAATTCTTGTGAGCTTGTGAATTCTTGGATGTCAGGAGAGAGATCATCATTAATGCGGTTGCGATGGCGTTGGCATACGGATACGACATGTTCATTGTTGCGGATTTGAACATTTGTCACGGCAGATTTAATACTTGAAGTTGTCATAGCTCGTTTTTTTAAAATATTTTGTTATAGGAATAAATCGAGGAAGAAAGTTGCGTCAAAATTAAATTTGTTATCAATATGGAATCTTTGTTATAAACAAGATTTTACCCCTTATCTACTATATAATTTAGTTAAGATATGATTAAAATTCAAGTTGATTGATAGAAATGTCTTTTTGTGGAGGATTTGTTTGATAAAATGTATAATTCGAATCGATTATTTAAAATTAATATTCCTTGTTTCATATTAAAATATTAAAAATATGCTAAGATTTTTTTGCCTGATTTTGTGTGCGGCCCTCAGCCAACTGTGTGGTCAATGCCGTCCTGATGCGCCCACTGCGGAACCTTTTGTCGTATGGACGGATGATCCGTGTCATACAGCATTGATTGAATGGTTTGCAGATCCTAGATGCGGCTCGCCGGTTGTTTCGATCCAACAAGAAGGAACGATGCAAGAGACCTCGCTTGAAGGAGAAAAGATTGCTCTAGGGGAGTCTGGGGAATTTTTATGCCGAGTTGAACTTAAAGGGCTCAATCCAGGAACGACATATAATGTTAAAGTTGCAGGTGAGCAAAAAGTTTTTTCTTTCAGCACGTTGCCGATGGATTTGCAGCAGCCTTTACGATTTGTTGTTGGCGGAGATGCATTTTTATGGACAAATCTTTTCCTTGAGACGAATGAACATGTCGCTAAGTTAAAGCCTGAATTTATTGTGATCGGTGGTGATATTGCCTACACAACAGGGATACGCTCTTGGTTCCATAAACCATCGGGGGAAGTTGCGCGTTGGAAGAAATTTTTTCATTATTATGCTAAGGATTTTACCAATAAAGAGGGGAAGATGATCCCTCTGATGGTGGTGGTGGGAAATCATGATATCCCGACCATGAGCACACCTGGCCATGATGCATTTGATTATTTTTTTCCGCATTTATCTGTGCAAAGTTATCAATTAGTCAAAGCAGGTGACTATTTGCGCCTCTTTATTCTCGATACGGGCCACAGAACTCCCATCGCTGGTGGACAAACAGATTGGTTAAGGAACGCTTTGAACAGAGAAAAATCTGTGCCTTACAAAATTTCTGTCTATCACGTCGCTGCATATCCATCGGTCTACTCCTATGATGGGAAAACGCCGCGCAG
The DNA here is from genome assembly GCA_044226975.1 of Rhabdochlamydiaceae bacterium. GTDB lineage: Bacteria > Chlamydiota > Chlamydiia > Chlamydiales > Rhabdochlamydiaceae > JBGAFT01. The sequence goes on along the minus strand of JBGAFY010000016.1, from coordinate 2,311 downwards.
AATTCGGGAGAACTGGGTACCGTTGTTTGAAGAGTATGGAATCCAGTGTGCTTTTGAACACCACAATCATGCTTATAAGGCCTCCCATCCAATAAAAGATGGAAAGATCGACCCCAATGGAGTGTTGTATTTTGGTGATGGTTCGTGGGGGACTCCGCCGCGAAGGCCTAAACATTTAAGTGAACGTTGGTACTTGTTGGAAGCGAAGAAAGCAAACTGTTTTTGGCATGTCGAGCTGCAACCGCACATCTGCACGTTCACAGCTTATGAGGGAGATGGGAAAGTCCTTAATCGCTTTCAGACTCTCCCAAACCCTCAATAAGATAGCGTATAAACGTTACAACGTTGCCAGTTTTTCTAATACTTGCGCAGAACGGGTGACGAATCCGCTCATGCTGGCTGGATCGAGTTCTTTTTGCGACAAGAGCGACAGTTCATATAAATGGCGTACGACATCTTCTGCCAGCTGAGGATCTTTGTTGCCCACTTCTTGCAATTTTTGGATCAATTTGTTGTTTGTGTTCACAACAAAAGTGCGTTTGCCTGCAAGGTCAAACGGCATCGATTGGTTTGAGAGGGCAAAATATTCTCTTAAGCGGCGCGTCTCTTCGTCAACGACAACAAAAGCGGGGATGTTGTCGCTTGCTAGGCTTTTAGCTTCGACAGCAACTTTATCCAGCCCAAGTTTGGAACGGATGAAATCTGCGATCTTCGCAGATTCTGAACGGCCATCTGCATCGAGAAGATTTTTCTCGCGAGAGCTATCTAAGATAGATGGATCAATTGCACCGTCAACGCGTTGGAAACGCGCTGGGGTCAATTTACGCTCAAGGTGGGTCATCACGGTGGTGTCCATTGGACTTGATGCGATGAGGACCTCTATCTCTTTTTGTTTATAAAGATCGAGGAACTGTGGATGGTGATTTTCGTCGACAGTATAGAAGATCTTATTGTTGTAAGATTCTCTACGGCGTTCGAGGTAGTCTTCGATGGTCGTCCACTCTCCTAAGAGGTTTTTCCAAATAAGGAACTCCTTCGCCCGTTCATAGAACTTCTCATCTTGTAAGATCCCGAGTTTTACGATCCACTCGACATCCGGCCACGATTCAAGGAACTTTTCACGCTCGTTGAGGTATGTGCTGCTGAGACGGTCTGCAACTTTTTTTGCCACGTGGGTGGAGAGTTGACGGACAGTGCGGTCCATTTGCAGATAGCTTCTCGAGACGTTGAGAGGGATATCTGGACTGTCGATGGCGCCTCTAAGGACCATGAGATAGTCTGGGATCAACTCTTTACAGTTGTCAGAGACGAAGATCCGGTTGCAGAACAACTTGATTGACGATTTGTTCCAATCAAAGCCGCGTGTGACTTTAGGGAAGTAGAGGATCCCTTTGAGGTTGAATGGATAATCGACGTTGAGGTGCACCCAGTAAATTGGGTCTGGTTCCATCGGATAGAGCTCATGATAAAACTCGAGGTATTCCTGCTCTGTGCACTCAGATGGAGCTTTTAACCACAATGGCTGGCGCGCGTTAATATGGGAGCCATTCAAATAGATAGGATAGGGTAAATAGGCACAATAGCGCATGAGGATCTCGCGGATGCGTGCTTCCTCTAAAAACTCATCGCTCTCAGCGTCGAGGTGCAAAGTGATGTCAGATCCACGTGTGGTTTTGGAGCTCGATTCTAATGTGTATTCCGTGCTCCCGTCGCAGGACCAAAAACAGCTTGCGGAGCTTTCTTTATAAGAAAGCGTGTCGATGGTGACGAGCGAAGAGACCATATAAGCTGAGTAAAACCCGAGTCCAAAGTGGCCGATGATCTGATCTTTTTCATTGGGGGTCTGGTACTGTTTCACAAAATCTTCAGCACCTGAGAAGGCGATTTGGGCGATGTATTTTTCAACTTCTTCACCTGTCATCCCAATCCCAGTATCGCTGAATTTGAGTGTACGCGTATCTTTATCGATCTGAATATCGATCTGCAAAGCGCTTTCATCATAAGCAGCTTCCCCGCGCTCTTTCAATGTTTTGAGTTTGTGAAGTGCGTCGCAGGCGTTGGAGACAAGCTCACGGACAAAGATTTCCTTATCGGAGTACAACCATTTTTTGATAATGGGCAGGATATTTTCTGTATGGATTTTCAAATTTCCTTTGGCCATAGTAACCTCAATTAAGATAGTTTGTGCTAATGATACAGAAACAGTAAAAAAAAATGCCTATGAAAATCCTACTGGCGCAGCTTAATCCGACAATTGGCGATTTCCACGGAAATGTAAAAAAGATCTTGAATGCCTTGGAGTCTGCCCGCA
>JBGAFY010000276.1:0-2081 GCA_044226975.1 Rhabdochlamydiaceae bacterium | reverse complement strand
GAAATGCACGTAAGAGGATTTACTCAGCATCAATCAAGTAAAGTCCAACACCCAGGGACATATCGAGGTGTTATTGAAAAAATCCCCCATCTCCTCCGTTTAGGGGTCAATGCTGTTGAGCTGCTGCCTATTTTCGAATTCAACGAAAAAGAAAACCTCAAAAAAAACCCCAAAACCAACGAACAGCTTTATAATTATTGGGGTTATTCCACAGTAAATTTCTTCGCTCCAATGCCGCGATATTCCTCTGATTCTTCCTATCACGGTGCTATTGACGAATTTAAAACTATGGTCAAAGAACTTCATAAGAACGGAATAGAAGTCATACTCGACGTGGTCTACAACCATACCGCTGAAGGGAATGAAAAAGGCCCTTGGTACTCATTTCGAGGGATAGACAACCCCACTTATTACATGCTCAATCCCGATGGAAGCTACATGAATTTTTCGGGCACAGGCAACACCTTCAATTGCAATAACCCCATTGTAGAAAAACTGATCCTAGATTCGTTGCGCTATTGGGTAACTGAAATGCATGTCGATGGATTCCGGTTCGATTTAGCCTCAATCCTCACAAGAGATCCTAATGGAGCACCCATGGGTGAGCCTCCGGTCATCAAGGCAATTTGTCAAGATCCTGTGCTTGCTAACGTAAAATTGATCGCTGAAGCATGGGACGCAGGAGGGCTTTATCAGGTTGGACATTTTCCAGGAGAAGGGAAATGGTCTGAATGGAACGGACGTTATCGCGATATAGTGCGTCGTTTTATCAAAGGGACAGATGCTCAAGTCACTTCTTTTGCTAGATCGTTGTGTGGATCCGATGATCTCTATGGCGGGACAGGCCAACCCTGTACAAGCATCAACTTTGTAATTGCCCATGACGGTTTCACATTGAGAGACCTCGTCTCCTATCAAGGCAAGCACAATGAACAAAATGGAGAAGACAATCGCGATGGGATGAATGAAAATGATAGCTGGAACTGTGGGCAGGAAGGGCCCACAAAAAATCACAGCATCATTGAAATGCGCGAAAGGCAAATGAAAAACTTTCTTGTTGCACTGATGGTCTCTTTAGGCGTCCCGATGATTTTAATGGGCGATGAATATGGAGAAACCCACCAAGGGAACAACAACACATGGTGCCAAGACAACATTCTGAACTGGTATTTTTGGGACGAGCTCGAAAAACATACTGACCTCTTCCGATTCAGCAGGGCCATAATCAATTTCAGGAAAAAACACCAAACACTGCGCCGATGCGAGTTTTTGAAAACTGAAGATACAGATTGGCATGGGATAGAGCCATTTAAGCCAGATTGGGGTGAAAAATCTCGATTTATTGCATATACACTTAAAGATCCTGGCCAAAACACTTTTCTTTATATCGCATTCAATTCTCATTTTGAAACTCTCCACCTTACACTGCCCCCTCCGCCTGAACATAAAAACTGGTACCTTGTCGTGGACACCTCCAAGCACTCACCTGAAGATTTTCAAGAGCAGCCATTTAAACATCCTCCGATTCGCCATACTTATAATTTACCTTCCCATACAGCATTGATCCTGGAAGCTCATGAATAGTTGGGATTATGAAGAGTGTTGGCTCTTGTGAATAACCTCAGTGTTTGCTAGATTGACTGTTAGTGAAATAGATAATAAAGGTTACCATTGTCTCGTTTTATATTTTTGTTTTGGTTTGTTTTGTTATCATATGGTTGATTTTCAAATTAAAATAGCTAAAATCAAACGACTCAATCAACTGCAGTTTTAAAAAAGCCTGTCGTAACAGTCGTTCCTTTGATCGACCATTCTGAAAGCGAAATTTCCTGGAATCTTTCCGAAGAACTCACTATATCCGTCTGTTCAAGGCTCTCACAAACTGACAAATACCATTTATTAGAACCTCAGAAAGTCTTTGCCCTCACAAAAAAGCTTAACGAAACACAAAACCCGTTTGGCAATGACTTAAGCTGGGTAAAAAAAGCCTTTAGCCAGGATGACTATGTTGTGTTCATGGAATTGATCCGCCATGATGAGATCCCTCTCACCAGCAATAAGACTCCTTCTGCTGCGGATGC
>JBGAFY010000015.1:0-15351 GCA_044226975.1 Rhabdochlamydiaceae bacterium | reverse complement strand
GACAGAATCTGAATCCGTTAACAGTCTCTAAGCTACTTCAAGAACTTGTCAATTTATCCTTTGCTCGTTCAAGAACGTTCAACACTTCGTAAAATGGGAATTCCCATTGCTGTTGTCTTGGATGAGAATAAAATTGAATGACCAAATCACCGGCTTCTTGAGAAATTTCTGCAAACTGAACTCCTTCATATAGGATTTCAGCGACAAGATGTTCCCTATCTGGAAGACTAGCAACATTTATACCAAATTTTAGAGACTCAGATTTAATTACCAACGGTTCTAAAAATCCGATAAACTCTCCTTCCGCTCCGTAGCAAGCACCTCCAATTTTAGGCGCGTAAATATTCACTACATTTCCAAATCTTTCTAATTCTTCATGTATAATTTTTTTCTCAGGGTGATTTATAATTTTTTCCAAAATTTGCTGAGCACGCTCATTTATTTGTTTTGGATCGCTTGTTACATGGGTAAAAAAAGAATTTTTACTAACAAGTTTTTTAAGAAGCTTAAGCTTTGCGTGTTCAAGAACTTTCAAAGCTTCTTCACAAGAAAATTCCCAGCACTTTTTTTGAGGATGAGAATAAAATTGCACTACCATTTCTTCACCATCACGAGCAATTTTTGCCCATTGGTAGCTTGAATAGTAAACTTCTGCAACGAACTCTTTCTCATCAAAATAATCAACGATTTCTATTTCAAAATTACTCATATAAAAACTCTAAAATCTTAATCATTATAGTTTGCGCTTTCTATTTCCTAAATATTCATATTAAGGCTCTAAGAATCCAACCATTTCTCCTGAAGAATTAAATCTCACACCTCCAAGTCCTGGCGCTTGTATATCGATAACATCTCCAAGATTATTTGTATGTTTGTGAATAACCTGTCTTTCTGGATGATTTAGAATCGATTCTAATACTTTTTGACCATGCTCATTTACCTGCGCTGGATTTCCTACAGGCTTTGGAAAAACACTTTCCTCTCTATAACCATGTTTCATTAGAGCCCTTCCAGCTTTAGTAAATCCAGCTTTATCTAGAGCTTTTCCAGCTTCTGCTAATATGTTGGTGTTGATAGAAGTTTCATTAAACATTCCTGGAGGAGGCAGGATGCCAATAGCAAACTGATTTCTCGTCTCTTTTGTTTCAGAAGAATATCGTTCTGCCAGGTCTGTAGAAAAAACCTCATCAATTTTTTCATGCCCAGCAATAATTAATCTCTCATAATTTTCTTTTGGCGTAATCTTGAGATCATCATTTGATATTCGAAAATTCTCAGGCACAATTTGATGCCCAATATTTTTTAATTCTTCTAGTAACTGAGGGGCGCAAACTGCAAGTTCAGAAACTCCTTCTAGGGTCTGATGGGCTAATATTGACCCAAAATTTCTTAGGTTTTGCCCTATTGTTGAGTCTGTATCGTTTGATGTATGCAGGAAGTTGTCTTCTACCAAAACTTCTTTAAATATTGAAATGTGTTCTTCAACAGTAGCTTTCAAATTAGGTGCATCATTTACATCAGCAATATTATTCGAAGAAAGTCCTTCTTCAGGTGTTGTTTCAGAGTTGTTTTTTTCTTTATTGTCGGAAGAAGGAGAAGATGCAGCCGCAGCGGTGGCTGCTGTTGCAGCAGGAGCTACCGCGGGAGCAGCTGCGCCGGCAGTAACAACTACAACAACTACGGCGACAACAACAATGGCGCCAATGAGTATTTCTTTTTTATGGTCTTTTATGAAATCTTTAATTTTTTTAATTTTCTTCGCAAACCATCCTTTACAAAGTACAATATTTTCACTGCTTGTTGAGACAGCAGGAAAAATTAAGTATTCATCCATGTCGAGAGAATGAGAAAAAGAATACTCATAAGGATTGTCCTCTCCATTTATCAGCTCATGAATATCGTTTTCTAAAATATCCTCTTCATTGTTTTCACCTGGAAGAATTCCTTGGCGTGCTAATAAGACTAAAAAATCTGTAATTTTTGCTAATTCTATTGCACCATATAGGTCATCTTAATTCGCCCTTTTCGAGACTGTCAATGAAATTAATAACATGGTCATAAGTGGGAAAAGGATCATTTAGAGACCAATCTTGTACTCTCTCTTATTTCAATAAATGTTTGTGTGTCAGGAATAATTGCTATAGAAGCTTGAGCGGTATATAAAAAGCAGTAGCAGTAAATGATACGAGGAGAATGGAATTAATAAGTAATTTGGAATACCGCAAAGTACCCTCCCAACTTTCAAAATTTTTATTTTACGGGTAAGCTACTCCTTTTAAGATTATATTTCCAATTTTAAATTGATTGTAAAATTGAGATGACGTGTTGGAAGCCAAGAGGATTATGTCCATTTTTTCATAAAGACATGCTCTGTACATTCGCATGGAAAAAAACAATATCACGCTATGAAAAACAGCCAACTTTGAAATAACTTTGAACCTTAGAAATGACTCATTAAGAATGTTAATGGGAGTTATGAAGGTAACTCCCAACCCCTTGCCTACGATCAATCTTTCGCAAAGTTGCCAAATTTCGGCTGTACGAGAGCTATGAGGTCTTTGCCTTTCATCACAATCGATTCTGTTAGCAGGCCACAATTGAACGACGCCGTCTCAAGATCTTTGATCTTCTCATCATAAAAAGTTTCCAAATTGAGGAGGTTGCCAAATGGAGGAATGCTGCCAATTTTAAGACCAAAGCGCTCTTTGATCACTTCAGGATCTTCAAACTCGCATTTCTCCCCTACCATAGATGTGACTGCTTTCATATCGAGCTTTAAATGGGATGGGATATTGAACTGGTAGTTCTTTTTCGTGTTCTTGCCCCTCAAGATCAGGGATTTTATCCCTTCTTCAAGCTTTGTGCCGCGTACGCGTGCAGAATCTTCTGATGTTGGGGTCTCTGGGTGCTCCATATGCTTGAATGTCATCTCTTGCTCTTTGAGCTGACGGATAATCTCATTGCGCACGGACTCACTTCCAAAAAAGATCTTGGCCTTGATGCGATTGCCTGCGATCCTTTTTGGATCTGATGGGAAGAGTGATGCTTCGCGGATGTTCTTCAAACGCAACAGGGTCATTGTCAATCTTTCTAGACCCATACCAAAACCGCCATGCGGAGGCATTCCATACTTAAAAATGCTCAAATAGTCTTCGAAGTTATGAGGGTCCATCCCTTTAGAGCGGATCCCTTCGACCATGGAGTCATATGTGTGCCTGCGCTGTCCACCGGATGTGATCTCGGTCCCGGCACAAATAAGGTCGAATGTATTTGTTAGGTCAGGGTCCTTGTCATTAGGATAGGAATAAAAAGGACGCTTTGAGGTTTTCCAATCAGTGACAAAGATGAGCTCAGTGCCAAATTTTTCTAAGGCGTAAGCGCATAATTCCCGTTCAGCAGCTGGACTAAGGTCGGGTTCATGTCTTTCATCATTGCCTGTACGTTCGAAATACACTTGCTGGGCCTCAGCAAATGTCAACCGAGGAAAAGGGACATTTTCAGGAGCTTTGACGATTGTTCCGCCTAGTGTCTCGATCTCTTGTGCACAATGGGATTTCAAATATTTGAGGATGAACTTCAGACAGCCTTCCTGGATGTCAAGGACATCATGCCAGTCGTCAAAGAAACCCATTTCAAACTCGAATTGCTTTCCTTCAGACAAATGCCTAGGAGTGTGTGAATTCTCAGCACGGAAAAAAGGGGTAAGGGCACAAGCGCGTTCGTTAACCCCTACCATGATCTGTTTGTATAGCTGACTGCTTTGAGCAAGAGTTGCTGTATAGCCAAAATAATCTACGTTGAAAAACTCAGCTCCCCCTTCAGATGAGGCACCGATGATATTGGGAGGGAAATATTCCACAGCATGTGCAATATCGTGCATGTAAAGTCGGTAAGCGTGGGCCATATCTGCTTGAATCTTAAAGACTGCCTGGAGTTCTCTATTCCGTAGTGCAATGGGCCTATTGTCTAAAATCACTTCAAGTTCTGAGGGGATTTTTGGCTTGTAATATTCTACAGGAGGGATCTCTTGGATCGAATTTTCGACGATAAGGTGAGGCTTTACAATTTCCACCCTATCCTCTTTGTCCATAGCTGAAACTGTCCCCTGCACCTTGAGCACTGTCCCGGGTTGTAAGTGAATGATTTTTTTGAGCTCTTCTTTGTCTTCTACGACGATTTGGCAAAAGCCGGTGCGGTCGCGGAGGATCACAAAGCTCACTTTTCCAAGAGAGCGCAGATTGTTCAACCATCCCCTGATGGTGACTGATTTGTTGAGATGCTCTGGGAGATCTTTTACTAAGACACGTTTCATAAATGTTTTCTATTGTAGATTTTAGACTCAGTTATAAAAGAAATGCCTTTTTTCCTCTTTAGAATAATCTAGGAAAGGATAAGAATCGGCTATTCATAGTATTTTTTTGAGGCCCCGTGAAATTTCTGTTATCTCTTGCTATAGGAATGATTCCATTTTTTGCTTATGCGGACTGGAGTTTCATAGACAAAACTGGCGATGAAGTGGTTTTGGAAGAAATCGCTTCTTCCGATTTAAGCGAAGAAAGAGACGTTTTTATTCGCTCATTTGGAACAGCTTACTTTTCTTTTACTGAAAAAGACTTAGGAATTGCAAATAAAACGCTTTTTTTAAATGAAGCATTTGAAGATATGGCTGAAGATTTTGCATCCCATAGCATCACTTTGATCGTTGCAAAAAAAAATAATAGTGTCATAGGAATTGCGGGATTTAAAAAATCAGAGGAACCTGGCACTGCCTACGTCGCCCAGTTAGCTGTAGATCCTCTTGAATGGCAGAAAGGAATTGGACGGCATCTAATATTTTCAATACTAACCCTTGAGCCACAGATCACTCATCTGGTCGCTATCACGCGTAAAATTAATTGCATCGGCAAACTTTCTTTGATCATATTGGATTTCATTCTCTCCATATATGCATACTGGCTATGATACAAATAAATATATCGGGTACGAATGGCGATGATGCGCGCGGCTTCGAGACTCCAGGAAAAGCCTCCTTAAAGCTTACAGAGGTGCCGCGACCTCAGCCAGCTGATGACCAGGTCCTCCTCAAAGTAAAAACATGGTGTTTGCCGAACAGATGTCCATATTTATTCTGGCGATCTCAAAAACTCCGAAGGTCCCATTAATCTCGGACATCAAATTGTCGGCATCGTGGAGCAAAAAGGAAGAACGCAAACCGCTACCCCATAGGAACACGTGGGAATATCTTGGCTTGGAAACACATGCGGAAAATGTTTCTACTGCAAACAGGACCTAGAAAACTTGGTGAACACGCGCAATTCACTGGATTTGACATGCCAGGCGGATTTGCGGAATATACAACAGTAACAGCATCCTTCGCCTACGCATTACCTGATCAATACAGTGATATCGAGGTTGCCCCTCTACTTTGCGGTGGAATTATCGGTTATCGAGGATATGAGAAGGTCCGATCGGCAAAGACGATTGGTTTTTTTGGGTTCGGTTCTGCAGCACATATCCTATGCCAATTGGCTGCAAAAGAAGGGAAAAATGTCATCGCATTTACCCGTCCCGGCGATCAGAAAACTCAGCAATTCGCCCTTTCTCTAGGGGCCAAAGCTGCATACGCTTCTGATGAGGTTCCTAATGAAGTTCTCGATGCAGCCATCATTTTTGCTGCTGATGGGACACTTTTCCCAAGAGCACTAGATGCTGTGCGCAAGGGAGGGATGGTCGTGTGCGCTGAGATTACCATGTCGGACATCCCAAGCTTCCCTTACTCTTGTATTGCCGGAGAAAAACATGTGCAAACTCTTTCGAATTTAAGGCGCAAAGATGCGGAAAGTTTTTACAAGCCGCAGGGAAAATTAAATTTCACGCCCGCACAGAAACTTTCTCTTTAGATCATGCGCAAGAAGCCATAGACTCCATTTTGATTGTTACATGACTAAGATCGAACTGGCAGTGCGGTGATTATTATTTAACTTGCACTAAAGCACTTTCAAGACACGTTGTGTCACCCAATCCTTCAACAGCAACAATTGTCAAAATGCCTGAAGACCTGTTTTTTCGACAAGGTCCATATGCGCATTGTCTGCAAATATCAACCTAAAAGTCTCTTTGTCTTCATTGAAGAGTTTTCCTAAGCCTTGAAGTGTTTGGAACACAGCTCTTTCGGCAATTACTGGTTCAACACCTTGTTTTACGGCAAAGTCGATGAAAATTTTTGCAAAATAACCCAACCAGACTTCTCCATGCCCTGTCAATACCGAGAATACATCTAGGAGCTTTTCTTCCTGAATTTGCTCAAGGACACCAAAGGACTCAAACAAGTAGCGAAATCTTTTTAACTCCAATTCTTCTAATTCTCCAAATGGCATCCAGGGGAGAAAAGCACTTTTTGTCATGGCTGCTTTGCTGGGTATGATGCGGACAATTTTTTTCGCCTTTGAGTGTTGGGCAATTTGCTCGTGTTTGACCCCAGACATCATGGAGATCACCAATTGATCTCCAAAGACCAAAGAAGAAGATATGAACTCTTCAGGGAGACAGGCCAAGATGACAATTTCGCATTGGTCGACCAAGGCAGAAGTCTCCTCTACGAGATGGACTGCTTTAGGAAGCGAAAAAGTTTTTTTTTGTTTGCTTAAGACAAATATCTCATTTGGATTGACGCGATCCTGCTCGACAAGTCCTTTCACAAAAATTTGGACTATTTCTTCATTAATTCCAATGATGCCAAGTTTTTTGATATGCACTTATATTCCCTCTTTATCAAGATCGTTCCCGTCTCTTCTAGACACAAAGAAAACAAACACTGCAATAATAATTACAAGAGCAGCACTGATCACAAAAAGGTATTCGCTCAAATAGGCCATCGATGCAGCGATCAATCCGAGCGCAAGTCCAATTAACGTGAAACTTGTTTCGATGTATATTCCCGCTAGGAATGTCGTTAATGCAAGGATCGTGACAGCCACTAAGCTCCCCTCAAATCTTCCCATGAGGCCCAGTTCCACAAATAAGGATATTAGGTAAATGGCCAACATCATGCCGATCCAGTGAAAAATCTCTTTGCCCAATGTCGAAGCCCACTTCTTTAATTGAAAACGGCGTTCATACCAGCTGAGCCAAATGCTCATCGCCGCAAAAACAGGAGCGACATCGCGCCAATAAGTCCATGATCCATTTTTTTTGACATCTGTGAAAATGACACCTAGAAAAGACAATATGAGCATACTGATCGCCACCCAAAAGCGGGCCTTCCATGGATGCGCTGGCTTCTTAGAAGAATTGTTTGCCATATGAAGCGACAGCCTTTTTTGATTTTGAATAAATTCATTAATGCTTGTACATTTTTTTTTGAAAAGAGGTTTTTATGTTAATACGCTTACTTTTGGCCGGACTCTTCTGCCTTAATCTCCATGCCGATGAATTTCTTTCAGAGCCATATCCTATTGCTATAGCTGTGATTGGCAGCGGCCCAGCTGGCGTTAGCGCAGCTTTTACAGCCTCAAAAGAACGAATTCCCACCGTGCTTTTTCAAGGACCCAGGCTAGGAGGGCCATTGAATGGAGAGACGCATATTGGAAATTGGCCAGGCGTTGATGATGCTTGGGGAAAAGATGTCATGAGCGCTTGGATCGCCCAAGGCGAAGATGCAGATGTCTTGATTGAGAACCAATCCATCGTAGATGTTGATTTTTCTATTTGGCCTTTCCTCTTAAAATCTAACGATGGACGCATTTTTTCTGCCCTTAGTGTCATAATCGCTGCGGGAGCTCAACCAAAAATGCTTGAAGTCCCCGGAGAAACACAGTTCTGGGGAAAAGGGATCACCACAGATTTTTACAAGAAAGATGCTGGCAGATTTAAAGGAAAACGCGTCGCTGTGGTCGGTGGCGGTCTCGATGCTGTGTCTAAGGCTTCAGCAATTGCATCTAAGGCTGATCAAGTATATCTGATCGTGCGCAAGTCTACGCTGCAAAAGGAACGCTGGGTCAAGCGTTTGGCATCCAAAGGGTTCACCAACTTAAGCATCCTCTATAACTCAAATGTTCAAGGGTACGTAGGTACCGATGACCTATTAAATGGGATCAAGGTCGTATGCGAAGGGAAGGAACAAATCATTCCTGTGGACCATGTAGTCCTGGCTTTAGGCCTCAAACCAAGAAGTGAGATCTTTCAATCTTTTGTCACCTGTGACAATCAAGGCTTTATCACTTTATCTGGACGATCACAAGAGACCAGCATCAAGGGAGTTTTCGCTGCCGGGAACATCACTGACAATCGCTATCGCCAGGCACTGACTGCAATGGGAGACGGAATGAAAGCAGGCTATGACGCGGTAGATTTTCTCCGTTCTTCAGGTTTTAATGATGCACTGCTCCAAACAATGAATTTTTACAGACCTAATAATTTGGAAATAGCAAATGGCAATTAATTGTTTTGCGGCGTTTGAAACTAAAAAAAACTTAAATCCTTTTTCCTACGTTCCTGAAAAACTTAAAGACGGGGATATTGAAGTTGAGATCACACATTGCGGCATTTGCCATAGCGACATTCACCTCATTGACAACGACTGGGCCATTAGCACTTACCCATTTGTTCCAGGCCATGAGATTATTGGGACCGTAAAAAATAAAGGCTCCCAGGTAAGCGATTTTGCAATTGGAGATCGCATTGGAATAGGCTGGCAACGCAGTAGCTGTTTGCTCTGCCCTCAATGTTTAAAAGGAGACGACAATCTTTGCCCAGTACAAGAGGCTACCTGCGTGGGCCATTTTGGTGGTTTTGCAGACAAAATTATCACTGATAGTCATTTTGCATTCCATATCCCTCCTGAAATCCCTTCTGAAAAGGTAGCTCCCCTTCTTTGCGGTGGAGCAACTGTTTTTTCCCCACTTTATGAATTTCCAGTCACAAAGTTTACCCGTGTTGCAGTGATTGGGATTGGTGGCTTGGGCCACTTAGCAATACTTTTTGCTAAAGCTATGGGAGCCGATGTAACAGCAATTTCTACATCCCCTCAAAAAAAACAAGAAGCTACGGCATTAGGTGCAGATAATTTTATTGTCCTCAATGATAAGGCAGCAATGCAAAAGCATGCTTCAAAGTTTGATTTGCTGATCTGCTCAGCATCTTCATTTGAAAATTGGCAGCTGCTCATCTCACTTCTCGGGCCACGAGGAAAATTATGCGTCGTCGGTGCTCCACAAGAAGCCATGAAGATCGCTGCTGGCTCTCTTATCGAGTGTCGCCGCCATATTTTTGGCAGCAACATTGCCAGTCGTGCGCAGATCAACCAAATGTTGCAATTCGCAGCAAAACACAAAATATTCCCCATGGTTGAAGTCTTCCCAATGAAAGACGTCAATACAGCAATTGACAAAGTTAGGAAAAACCAAGTCCGCTATCGAGCAGTACTAGTGAAATAAATTGCACGACACTCAATATTTATATGAAATTAACTATCAACTTAATTGAGTATAAATACCTATTCTTGTTATGTAACGCTTAAGAGACTATCCACAACCTAAGGCCTTGTCGACTTTCGGGATTATTTTGGCCGATTTCAGATTCAAAAGAACCCGAAAATCGACAGAAGCTTAGTTTTTAGGACAGTCTCAGAGGACATTTTCAAATACCCTCTTGAATACGGATAAGGATGATGGCCGACTTTTATTCACGCTTGAGCTGCAGCTTTGGTAATGAAGACTATCGCACTGAGCACCAAGCTCTCAATATTCAATCTGGCGACCGCGTCCTTTGCATCACAGCGAGCGGCGATAGACCTTTGCATCTTTTATTAAAAGAGTGCAAAGAAGTCATGACAATTGATGCAAACCCTCATCAGTCACACTTACTTGAGTTAAAAAAAGCTGCGATGCAGGCTTTAGATTACGAAGGATATTCAGAATTCCTTGGAACTACTCGCTCTAAACGAAGAAATGATCTATGGAACATTGTCAAAGATAAACTCCCACATGAATCTCGAGAGTTTTGGGAAGGAAATAAGAAAATGATCCTAAAAGGGGTCCTGTACCAAGGAGCTCTTGAGCGTTTCTGCTCTTTCTTATCGATCTTCATTCGCTTTCTGCAAGGCTATAAAATAAAAAGACTTTTTCAATGCGATAATCTAGAGCAACAAAAAGCACTTCTCGAGTCAAAATGGAGTGGTCTTTTATGGAACAAAGCCTTTGATTGGGCCCTCCATCCACGCATCACTTCATTATTTGTAAAAGAACAAGAGCTTTATTCGCATCTTGGGGCAGAAATAGATCCCGGCAAGTATATCAGAGAGCGATGGAAAAATTGCTTAAGCAAAACACTAGCAAAAAATAGTATTCTGATCTCCTTGGCACTCAAAGGTAAAGTCGATCAAAATAGCTTGCCTCCCTACCTCACCCGCAAAGGTCAAGCCATTATTAGCCCTCGAACAAACCGTTTGCATATCGAAACAGCAGATGCCATTAGTTTTCTCAAAAGACAAAATCCTAAAAGTATCGATGTCTTCTCTTTATCAGACATTGCATCGTATATGCCACAGCAAGACTTCAATACCTTGCTCTTAGAAATCCAACGTACCGCGAAGCCGGGCGCACGCTTCTGTTTACGGCAATCTTTGTCTGATCACTTTTTTCCAGAAAAGTTTTCCAAATACTTCTCAAGAGATTTGGTCTTGGAAAAACGCTTAGAGTCTGAAGATAGATGCTTCGTCTATCGATTTTTTGCTGGAACCGTCAATTAATTATAAAAAGGAAACCCATAACAGAGAACGATTGAGTTTGCTCCCGGATTTCTATGCCCCAAGCTCGCATTGGACATATGATAAATCTGGAATGATAAGCGCGATTCGTTCTTGAAGCGGTATGCCAATTCTAAGGTGGAACGAAACTCGAGAGGGAATCCTAATTTTTTCCCCGCACCGCGATAATAGATACCTGGAGCAAATCCAGGGATCAATGCAAAATGGTCCCCGAGCAAGATATCAAAACAAAAACCTCCATAAACATAGACAGTCCCTTTCGTCGTCCCCATGAACCCAACGACTGGGCGGACGACTTTGTAATGTGCATTTGACTTATATTCAATTTGGTAAAGTGGAGCAGCGTGTTTTTTTTCGAAGTCATAATCTCCTATACCTATCTGAAGGAGAGATGGGAGTTCTTTTTTTTCTGCACAAAATATCGCTGGCATCAATGTCATCACCGTCAATACTGCCCAAATAGTTCTCACTATCAACCTCTTGTTTCAAAATAGAATAAAGCGATGACATATTTTTTTCTTTGCTTTTTTAAAAAAAAACCATGAAAAAGGGTAGAGAGTCTCTGAATTAAACTTATGTCGATTTTCAAGTTTTTTTGACCCGACTTTCAATCGAAATCGAAAAGGCCTTAGTTTAGAATTGTCTCTTATAGGTGAGAGTATGGATGATATAGAGTACATTCCGTTTGAAAAAGATCAATACAATCCCTCTCGTTGGCCGAGAAGGATTGTCCTTTCCTTATCAGCTGGCTGTGCCAGTATGATTGCCGCCTATTTAGGGCTCTACCAATGGCGATTGATCCCTAATGTTTGGGATCCATTCTTTGGCGTTCAATCGACAATCGTCTTAGATTCAGGGCTCTCCCACAACCTATATAACTGGTTCCATGTGCCTGATTCTGTTCTAGGGTCTCTGACTTATTTGATCGACATAATTTTCGCCCTGGCAGGATCAAATACGCGCTGGGTAGACCGTCCTTGGCTTGTTCTTCTGTTTGGCATTTCAGTATATCCGACTCTGATAGCAAGCATCTTTCTTGTAACAATGCAAGCAACGCTAGTAGGACATTGGTGCACGCTCTGCATCGCCTCTGCTGCTTTTTCAATATTTCTGACCTTCCTTGCAAACAATGAAGTGTTCTCAACAATCAGTTTGTTAAAAAGGGTATGGGCAAAGAGTAAAGACCGCTCCACCCTTATAAAAGCTATAATGGGGAAAGCCTCTCCATTGGTATATGATGAGGCTTGTGCGATCCTCTCAGAAATGCAAAACAAAAAGAAGAGGTAGACTCCTATGTGGGCACGCACAATGGAATTCAGCATCGCTTGCTGGCTCGCAATGAGCCTTCTCATTTTTCCTCTGCCGCCAGACAGCTCTACTAGGCTTATTGAAGAAACCCTTGCAGTTTGTATCCTTATTATCGGCTGTTCTCTCTTTTCGATCTCTAAAAGGATGCCATACCTCCACTTCCTCAATATATTATGGGCATTGCTTCTAGTTGGAGAGACATTGCTGCAAACTCCTTCTCCCCCCATGGGTTTTTATCAAAGTCGGATGATTACGGGAATTTTACTTCTCGTATTAGCGATCATCCCTGTAGACTGCAATGTACCTCCTTCCTCATGGAGAAATTTTTTTTCTAAGCGATAGTCTCTAGGAGATATGAATAGACCTCTTGCGTAATTAAGGGTTCGTCGATTTTCGAGATTATTTTGGCCGCTTTTCGATACAAATAACCGGGGTAATATACGAAAGTTGATATTATCCCGGCAATTTGAATCGAAAAGCGGCGCAAAAGAACTCGAAAATCGACAGAACCTTAATAACGCAAGAGGTCTAATGAACACAGCATTAAAAAATAAAATAGTTCTCATAACAGGCGCAAGCGCAGGAATTGGGCGGGCCATCGCAGAACAATGCGCTCAAAAAGGCGCCAGATTGATCCTTACAGCACGCCGTTTTGAGATCCTCGAGGAACTTAAAACACAATTCGAACGCTCTTACTCTACTGAAGTGCTACCTTTATGCTTTGATATCTCCCAATCGAAAGAGACTTTGTCTGCTTTTGAAGAACTTCCAGCTAAATGGAGCTGCCCCGATTTTGTGATCAATAATGCTGGAGTTGCTCGCGGTCTTGAGCCTATGTGGCGTGTCAAACCAGAAGAATGGGATGAAGTGATTGACACTAATATTAAAGGAGTCCTGGCGACATGCCGTGCTTTTGTGCCTAAAATGCTAGAGCGCAATTCCGGTCACATCATCAACATTGGCAGCATTGCGAGCCACGATGCATACCCGGGTGGAAGTGTGTACTGCGCGAGCAAGTTTGCGGTTAAGGCGCTTACAGACACCCTCCGCATGGAACTTGTTGCGACCCCTCTGCGCATCTCCCTGCCCGGTAAGCCAAACGCATGCCATTGATGATTATCGTTACTATGGAGACAAGCAAAAAGCCGAAGCGATCTATCATGGCATCGAACCTTTGACCGCAGATGACATTGCAAGAGCGGTATTATTCGTTATGGAACAGCCTCAGCATGTCAATGTGGCAGACATCGTCGTCTACCCTACCCATCAGGCTTCTCCCTACCACATCCACCGAACCCAATAGATTCAATAACAAAGAAGATTTTACCACAGAGATACAGAGATCACAGAGCAGAGAAAAAATTCTTCCTAGCTCATGTGACACTCGATTTATTGTTATTCCTCCTCTGCGTTCTCTGTACCTCTGTGGTAAATCTTCCATTCTGAAATTTCTTAATTTATACTAGCTTAACACAAACAACTAACTTAATTTACATTTCAATTAATTATTAATTATGTTACTTCAAAGATAAATACAGATTTATTTTGGAGGGTGTTATTATGGGCAAAGTTATCGGGATCGACCTCGGTACTTCAAACTCTGCTGCTGCTATCATGGAGGGTGGAAGGCCTGTAATTATCCCTTCGGCAGAAGGCGCTGGAGTCGCATCTGGCAAAGCATTTCCTTCTTACGTCGCATTTACTAAAGACGGCCAAAGATTAGTCGGAGAGCCCGCACGCCGCCAGGCCGGGATTAACCCAGAAGGCACAGTCCAAGCTGCAAAGCGTAAGATGGGGACTGATTTCAAATATAATATCAATGGCAAGGAATACACTCCCCAACAGATTTCAGCCTTTATCCTCCAAAAAATCAAACAAGACGCTGAAGCATATTTAGGTGAAAAAGTCGATGAGGCTGTGATCACCTGCCCTGCATATTTTAATGACAACCAACGCCAAGCGACCAAAGATGCCGGAGAAATCGCAGGATTTAAAGTTCTGCGCATCATTAATGAACCTACCGCTGCGTGCCTAGCTTACGGTCTGGAAAAAGCGGGCAAAGAAATGAAGATCCTCGTATTTGACCTCGGTGGTGGAACACTCGATGTCACTATCATGGAAATGTGGAAAGAAGGGGGATTTAAAGTCGTAGCCACCAGCGGCGATACACAGCTTGGCGGAACGGACATGGACCAGGCAATCATCAATTACATCGTTAATGAATTTAAACGCGCAGAAGGGATTGATCTTAGCAAAGACAAACTCGCCATTCAGCGTATTCGCGAAGCTGCAGAAAAGGCCAAGGTCGAGCTTTCAAGCACGCTCACAACAGATATCAACCTTCCCTTTATCACAGCAGATGCAAGCGGTCCTAAGCACCTAACAATGTCCTTCAATCGTGCAAAACTAGAAGAATTGGTACGCCCCATAGTCGAGCGGTGCCGTGGCCCATTAGAACAAGCGATCAAGGATGCTAAAGAAGCATTAAAAAATGAAAATGTCCCATTCGATGTGAAAGACATCGATAAAATCATCATGGTCGGCGGCCCTACACGGATGCCGATCGTCCAGCAGTTCGTCGAGCAATATTTAGGGAAAAAGATCGAACGGGGTATTGACCCTATGGAATGCGTTGCCTTAGGTGCAGCAGTCCAAGGTGCAATCATAAAAGGTGAGATTAAAGACGTTCTCCTCCTCGATGTTACCCCCCTTTCTTTAGGAATCGAAACACTTGGTGGCGTGTTCACGCCGTTGATCGACCGCAATACGACCATCCCAACGCGGAAATCACAGATTTTCTCAACTGCGGGAGACAATCAGACAGCAGTGACAATCCGTGTTCTACAGGGCGAAAGACAAATGGCAGCTGATGATGTTGAGCTTGGACGCTTTGATCTCGTAGGAATTCCTCCTGCGCCACGCGGGCTCCCACAAATCGAAGTCACCTTTGATATTGACGCCAATGGCATTGTGCATGTCTCTGCAAAAGACAAAGGTTCAGGAAAAGAGCAATCAATCAAAATCACAGCTCCAAAAAAACTCTCTCCCGAAGACATAGATAAAATGGTGCGCGACGCTCAATCGTTTGCCGATCAAGACCGCAAGCGCAAAGAAGAGGTCGAACTGATCAATCAAGCGGACAATACTGCCTACACAGTCGAAAAAACACTAAAAGACCTCGGTGACAAAGTATCTCCTACTGTGCGAGCTGACATTGAATCTAAGCTAAATTCGTTGAAGACTGCGATCAAAGAAAAGAATACCTCCCAAATCAAACA
>JBGAFY010000275.1:0-2605 GCA_044226975.1 Rhabdochlamydiaceae bacterium | reverse complement strand
CTAAGACATTTACCGCACTGTCATTAATTTCAAGAGCATTGTAAAAAGCCACCTCATCATTCGAGAGACCAAGTTTTTCGCCGTCCTTATCTGCTGCTTTAATTTGCTTCGCGATGTTTATGAGTTCTTGAATTATTTCAGCAGTTGTAAGGAGATTGTTTTGATAACGTTTTATGGCCGACTCGAGCATTTCAAGAAGCTTTTTACTTTTTACCAAGTTGGTTTTGGACCGTTGCTTCAATTCATTAGCCAAAATCTTTTTAAGAAGTTCGATAGCGAGGTTCTTATGCTGCATTCCCTGAACCTCTAACAAGAACTCATCGGAGAGAATCTCTAAGCCAGATATTTCAGGCTTGTCCATTCCTGCGGCATCAAATATGTCGACTACTTTGTCACTACTTATAGCTTCATCCACTATTTGCTTAATCGCAGTTTCGATTTCCTGATCTGTTTTCCCACCACCCTGCAGGCTGTCAAATTTCGCTAGCCTTGCTTTTACTGCTTGAAAAAATGCCACTTCTGGCAACAGTGGCTGTACGTCCTCTTTTGTAATGCAGAGAGAGAGAGCTTGGCTTAACAAGCTGACCTCTTTGATAAATCTATCTTTGCCGTCTTGAAGCCCAAGAATATGCTCTTCCGATTGCAAGATGATGGATAGTTTTTGGTGAGCATTTACAACGAAGAACTTTCTATAGTTAAACCTCGAACTACTTTCATAGTATGCTTCAGGCTCTTCGACAAGTATATCATTTTGAGTTTTGCTCGCCTCCTCAAACATCTGGCGAACTATTTCCGATTTCTCCTTAAATACCTCAAATGCTCTTTCAATGTTTTCAGCAGGGTCACCCTTTCCACCGGCCTCACCATAAAACGATAATGCCTTTTTCAAATCAGTAGCTATTCCCAGGTAGTCGACAATCAAACCTCCGGGTTTATCTGTAAATACGCGGTTAACTCTCGCGATTGCCTGCATTAGATTGTGTCCCCGCATTGGCTTATCTACGTACATTGTGTTTAGGCATGGCGCATCAAATCCTGTAAGCCACATATCGCGCACAATTACAAGTTTCAATTCGTCTCTGGATCTTTCATTCGTTCAGAAAGATCTTTGCGTTGTTGCTAGTAGTATGGTGTCTTGATATTTCTGGCCCATCGGCACTGTTGGTGGTCATCACCACTTTAATGCTAGCACCTTTGGTTAGATCGTCATTGTCACCATTGCGGACGGAGGGCAGTAATTTCTTTATACAGATCAACAGCTATTCGTCGACTCATTGCAACAATCATCGCCTTTCCTTCGAAAACCGTTTGACGTGTTTCGAAATGATTGACGATGTCTCGTGCAAGATTTTCACTCGATCCTGGTGGCCTACAATCGCCTCTAATTTTGTCCACTTCGCTTTTGATTTCTGCTTTTCAGTAACTTCCTCATCCTGCTCAAGCTCCTTGTCGAACTCCTCAATCAATCTTCTGCCTTCCTCATCGAGATTAACCTTGGCCAAACGACTCTCGTAGAAGATTTTGACCCAGTTGCTCCATCTTCTACCGCGTCTTTAATGTCGTATCGATCAATATAATTTCCGAAGACTTGTGGAGTATTTACATCCGTACCCTCGATAGGTGTTCCAGTAAAGCCGATGTAAGTAGCCTGTGGCAAAGCATCGCGCATATACTTAGCAAAACCGTAAGCAATACGTTTGCCTATTACTTCTTTAGTGTCTTTGTGTTTTTGGTCTACAAGTTTCGCTTCGAATCCGTATTGAGTACGATGCGCTTCGTCCGCAATTACAACTACATTTTTTCGATCTGATAGTTGATCATAAACGGACTTGTTGCCTTCAGGTAAAAATTTCTGGATCGTTGTGAATACGATGCCGCCACTGGCCACTTTCAACAATTCCTTCAGGTGATCCCGATTTTCAGCTTGTACCGGTTCTTGCCGGAGCAATTGTACTGAAGAGGCGAACGTGTCAAACAACTGATCATCCAAATCATTTCGATCTGTTATTACAACTATGGTTGGATTGAGCATCTGGGGAGACGTAATAAGTTTGCCTGAATAAAAGACCATGCTCAAACTTTTTCCGGAACCCTGAGTATGCCAAACGACACCGCCTCGCTTATCGCCATTAAGTCCTGAAGCATTGATTGTAGAGCTGACCGCCTTATTTACTGCGTAGTATTGGTGATAAGCGGCAAGTTTTTTTACTGTTTGAATCTGAATTAGTCCTGTCTTAGAATCTTCTTTTTTTGATTTCTCGAATACAATGAAGTTTCGAACTATATCAAGCAGCGTTGCAGGAACGAGCATTCCTTTCAATAACGTCTCCAACTGCGGCTTGAATCTCGAAGCTTCTTTAACACCATCGGCCGTTTTCCATGCCATATATCGACTAAGGTCAGCAGACACACTTCCGGCTTTACACTCCAAACCATCTGAAATAATGCAAATGGAATTGAAGGTAAATAGAGATGGAATAGCCGCTTTGTATGTTTGTATTTGTTGATAGGCACTTTTTATATCAGCATTTTCACTGGCTGCATTTTTTAACTCAATAAGAACCAATGGCAACCCATTTACAAATAGTAACACATCCGGGCGCTT
>JBGAFY010000274.1:0-2115 GCA_044226975.1 Rhabdochlamydiaceae bacterium | reverse complement strand
TATTTGCAAAAAAAGAATCAGAATGGATGCTCCCGACAAACGGCATTGTTTTAGATGGTCTTGTGGGAAGTGGTTTCCGAGGCAGGGCAGAAGGAGAGCTTGCCCATGCTATCACTAAAGCAAACCAGTCCTCGCTTCCTATTTTAGCGATCGACATCCCTTCGGGGTTAAACGGCGCAGATGGAAGTGTGGAGACAGTGGCAATTTTAGCTGATCGGACCGTGGCCTTAGAACTTCCCAAAATGGGGTTTTTCTTAAGGGAAGGCTGGAACCACACTGGAAATCTATTTGTTGAGCCCGTCGGCCTAGCTTCCCATTATATCGATCAAGCACAAGCGAGGGCCTTACTTCCTTCAGAAAGTGCTTGTATAGCGCTTCTACCTTCTATCAAACGTAACCGACATAAATACCAAGCAGGTTATGTCCTCGCTCTCGCTGGATCACGCGATATGCCAGGCGCTGCATTTTTAGCAACATCTGCAGCTTTGCGCTCAGGAGCAGGCATGGTCAGATTGTTTCACTGCTATGAAATGTACGGAGAAATGAGTGGAGCATCATTAGAACTTGTGCGCGAAAGTTGGGACCTTAAAAACTTTCACCGTCTTCACGAAGAATCACATCGCGCTGGAAGCATTCTTGTGGGTCCTGGTCTTGGGCGTGAGAAGAGGATCCGCTCTATGTTGAAGACTTTGTTTAAAGAATTCCATTTGCCATTTGTAATCGATGCTGATGCCCTTTATTTTCTTGCCGGCAATCCTGATTGGATAATTCCTGCACACAGCATCCTTACACCCCATCATGAAGAAATGCGTCGTTTGCTTGGCCATCCAAAAAGTGCATTATCTGATGAGGATATGATGATGCAATGTCAGGAATATGTCGAAACCCATCGCATCACTTTGGTCTTAAAAGGAGCGCCTACTTTTATTTTCCATCCTGGTCAGCTGCCATTAGTTATGATACATGGCAATCCGGGTATGGCAACTGCTGGCAGCGGTGATGTGTTAACAGGGGTCCTTGCAGCTATGCTTGCACAAAAAATGCAGCCATTAGATGCAGCTATCCTCAGCGTGTTTTTACATGGTATTTCTGGTGAGCGCGCTGCTAAAGTGCGTACGTCATATAGCATGGTTGCATCAGAGTTGATCACACATTTGGCTGATGCGTTCCATTTCGCAATCCAGAACAATTAATCTTATTTTTTTAAGAAATTCCATCCGTTTTACACAGAGAGGGAAGAGACACAGAGATAAGAATGTAGTTTTTTTTACGAGAGTAAAAAAAGATTCTGATCTAATTTTTTACTCTCGTAAAAAATTCTTATCTCAGCGTCTCTTCTCACTCTGTGTAAAAACAAACCTGCCTTGATAAGATTCTCGCAGAAAAATCCTAAAGCGAAGTCTGTGTTTCTTTCTTTGGAATTTACTGACTTAATCGGACAATCATCATGGATTTTTATTTTGCAATGCAACACTGGCTATACCAATCATAGAAATGTCTCATCCCTTCTCGGAGTGAGGTCTTTGGTTTGTAGCCGAGCATTTTTTTGCTTTTAGTAATGTCAGCATAGGTAATAGGAACATCACCAAGCTGCATCGGTAGAAATTGTTTTTGTGTTGTTTTTCCGGTCAATTCTTCAATTATCTTGATCAAGTCCATGAGCTCTTCGGGTTGGTTGTTTCCCAAATTGAAAATCTCATAATCCGCGCCAAGATCAATGGCGGCAGCGACCCCTTCGACGATGTCGTCGATATAGGTAAAATCGCGTTTCATTTTTCCGTTGTTAAAGACTCTGATCGGTTTCCCGTTGAGCACAGCTTCTGTGAATGAATAATAGGCCATGTCAGGCCGTCCCCAAGGGCCATAAACTGTGAAAAAGCGAAGACCGGTCAGAGATAGTCCAAACATATTATGGTAAGAATGTGCAATCAGCTCATTTGTTTTCTTTGTCGCGGCATATAAACTGATCGGAGAGTCGGTGATGTCGGTTTCTGAGAAAGGGATCTTGGTATTTTTGCCGTAGACAGACGATGAAGATGCGTAAGTGATTTTAATATGAGGATGGCGTTTACATACTTCGAGAAGTTGCACAAAGCCGTGGACATTTGCTTGTAC
>JBGAFY010000273.1:0-2142 GCA_044226975.1 Rhabdochlamydiaceae bacterium | reverse complement strand
TGCGGGTTCCTCTTTTTTGCCCTTTCTTCTCTCGTTCTTATGTCATTTTGCGTAAGGTGAACTTGTAAGACAAGATTCGGTGCTAGTTTTTTGAACGACAAATTGGATGATTATCTGAGTTGGTTTGCGGGTTAAAACCCGCAAAAACGAGCGCAGGCTAAAGCCAGCGCAAACAAGCTCAGGCTGAAGCCTAAGCTACAAATTGCTCAGGCTGAAGCCTGAGCTGTAAAGATAAAATATTAACTTTCGACCTGTTTCTGGAACTGCTCTAAATCCACCGCAGCAATTGACAGAGGAAGGATATGGACAAAATCAACTTTATGAAATGCATCCAAAGGCACTAGAACAGGTTCCAAAAAGTTCTTTTTTAGATTATTTCCAGAGATGGAGCTCTTTACCCTAAGGAGGTCCTTTTGAGCATCCTTTTGGGAGGCATAGGAATATTTCCATTGAAAAATTACAGCTTCCTGATCCTGAATATGCGAAATGTAATTGATCCCATATGGAAAGGCTTCCTCCTGGTCTCTAACTATGGCAAGTACATTGGCTGTGGGCCCTTGGCCATATGAGGCCGCTAATGCGGAAGATTTACTGTTCTCATTGTAAATAAAAGCCGCAAACCCAAAAACAAGGCAAAATGCAAGTGCAGTTGTAGCATAGGCGTACAAGGGCACTTTTGCCTCCCTGATCATAGACTTCAATTGCTCTTTTAAGGCAGCGGCATCTTTATTGTCTTCAAACTCTTTCAGAAACTCTTTCTTAGTCTGCTCTTTTTTGCAGTTAGGGCAGTGTATAAGGGCCCCCTTGTTCAAAGGAAGGACCGGTATGAAAAAGAGGCTAAAAAAATTGCGGAAAACATGGATATGGCGCTGACCATGTCCGCAATTTGAGCAGGCAAGAGGGATATCTACAATTTTAAGGGGAATTGCTTTTGTGCCATAAATAATCATATTTCACCAATTTGAATAATTAATGAGGTTGTAGCGTAGGCTTTAGCCTGCGCTTGTTTTTGCGGGTTTTAACCCGCAAATCACGATGGGATATAAAAACTGCTGTAAGGATAATCTTCTGCTTTATTCACCAATCTGGCTGCAACCGGATTTTCTTTAATATATTCCCATTTTTGCCTTAAACCAATGCCATCTCGAATTAAGTGATCAAAATTCTCTGTTTGTCAAAATTTACCTGTTCGGTTCAATACACTATTGATTTGATAAGCCGTAGATCCTTTCAGCACTTTCATGATGTCTTGCAATTTTTTGCCAAAAAGAGGCTTCATAATTATATGCACGTGATCAGGCATGACAACAAATGCCTGAAGATCGTAACTTTTTTTATCTTCACGATTAAGAGATGAGATGACGAGCCCAGCCAGATTTGGATTTAAAAAGGGCTTACCGATTTCAGGTTGTACTTTAGTGGTAATAAAATAAGTGGAGCCGTTTAACTCCCAGTGTGGGAGATTCCTTCGAGAGACCTTTGTTAAGAACCAATCATGGCCATCAAATTCGCGAATTTTGGGAAGAGGAGGGGGTTTGTCAGTGTCATTGTCATTCCACATAGAAAAACCATTGTTGGTTTGCGGGTTAAAACCCGCAAAAACAAGTGCAGGCTAAAGCCTGCACAAACAAGCTCAGGCTAAAGCCCAATGTCGTTAAGTTAAGAATAAGTTACTGAGAATCAATATTTTATTGCCAATTAAGAAATTTCATGGTATTCCGTGTGGCTTCTGACACACACACAAAGGAATACCATGAAAAAAAAAGCATCTTATATCTTTGGCCTATTACGTCAGCTCTTGAACTCAGAAAAACTACTAATCGATTCAAAGATGACTCCTGAAGCCTTTTCAAGGAATCGAGTGCTTAGTTTTCCAGTTATCGTACTCTTCATACTAAATCTAATAAAAGACAGTATACCAAAAGAGATAGATTCTTTCTGCGGTTTTTGTAATCTTAAGGAAGTTTCCCGCTCAGCAGTAACACAAGCAAGGTCAAAACTTTCTCCTGATGTGTTTATTAAGTTAAACAACCTTTTAGTTAGTGAATTTTATACCGACAACAAAATAAAAACTCTTTTTGGCCTAAAGATCTTTGCATTAGATGGTTCCACGATAGAATTACCAAGTAGTCTAAGCGTTTT
>JBGAFY010000272.1:0-2147 GCA_044226975.1 Rhabdochlamydiaceae bacterium | reverse complement strand
AACCTCACGAAAAGAAAGTCAGTAAAGTAGTGGAAGTAGCTCGCGAAGCATCAAAAGGTAATACCTATCGCGTGAATGTTGTCAACTTCCAGCCAGATGAAAATGATTTTTTTGAGGGTAATGGTTTATCGTTTTCCTTTTTATATAATGGAGTTGAAAAACGGATTACCGAACTTTTTTTAGATTCCAGCGTTGATCAGAAGCATCTTCCTAGTATGGAACGCATGGAATCTTTGAAAAAAGAATTCCTCACGCATGCTGAAGACATGCTTCCAGAGTGGATCAAAGATATGGAATCTAACAAAAAAGATTCCTACCAATCTCAAATTGTTTTGAGTGAATCTAAAGAAGAGGATTTTGCGACAAAAGTACTTCTTTTAGAAAATATTGTGAAAGCAGAGAAACAAAAACCAGGATCATTTGCTGAATTGATCAACTGGATTGCCCAAGAGAGTGATCTTGAAGTATCTCAATTAGAACTAGACCAAGTCAAAGACATTCAAGGAGGGATTGTTGAAACTGAGCAAGGGATTGAACTCAGCCCGTTGGCCACTGCGACGATCTTACTAAACCAAGCGAAAAGCGAGCTTGAGACTTATGATCCTACAGACTTTGAAAACGAAACACAGATTTCGTCAATCGATCCTTCTTTGTTTCATGAAGATCAATTGCTTAGGGCCAAGTTAGACGCAGCGCAATCACATCCTTCACAAAATAATAATAGCGTTCAATTCACTCCGGAAGAATTGCAACATGCAAAAGAGCTTGAAAAAGAGCAAAAGCGGGCAGAGTTTAAACAAAAGCAAAAAGAAGAAGAATTCCGGAAGCTTAAGTTAGAAAAACCGCAACCGAAAGAAGAGGTCGAAACCGAGACCAAGACTCAATTAAGCACCCGATTCCAAAAGCAGGTCGTAGAGGTATTGCAGGGGGTAAGGCAAAAGGCAAAGAAATTCAACCGTATGCTCCTCAATTTGGCACGTAAACAACAACAAGAGCTTCAAGGAAATTCTTCTTCAATGAATACCAAAGGCTCTCATATGAACATCCATTTGCAGAAAAGTGATGGAACTTCAGGCGGGTTTACGGTTGTCAACAAGCATGGCAAAGTAAAAGATAAAACGATCAATCCACGTGCACAAAAAGGGATATTGGAGAAAGCTTTGTTCTCAACAATTAGACCCAATAAATGCAGTAAATTGTGAATATATAATGTATTGAGTGATTTAATTATTGTTTTTTGTGGCAAGATGTTGTTCGTGATATAAAATTAATATAAATAAATTAAACTAAAGGTTAACAATGTCAATTAATCCGTTGAATGTCAATCGCTCGCTCACTACAAGTGCTTCTGTTAAAACGGAAAAATCTGAAAGTGAGATGTTTCAGTTGGACGATCTCGATAGAAAAAAGTTGGATGCATTTTTGCAAACGGATCCTTCTGAAATACTTGAAAAAGGGATAGATAAGGAAGTAACCGAATTTTGGGGAATTTATACCCTATACATGGAGCGCTCAGTAGCTAAGTTAAATGCCGAGTACGTTTCTCTTCATGCTCATCGCATCCCATTTGTAAATATAGTTTATCCACAAATGGCAGAATTTTTTGTGAGACCCCATTTTGGTGGTGTAAAAGAAAACAACGCATTGGAACGAATGCTGTTTTATGTTCTCCTTGAAATGAGTGATGTCGCACCAGATATGAATAAAGATCCTAATGGCGAGATCATTAAATATTTAACGAAAGTCCATAATAAATTTGTTCATTTAATTTGTTCTCAAATACAAAATAATTCGAATTATCCCGAAAATCATTTTGTCATTACTCCTTCAAATTTCGTGACTTCACAGTCATTTTTCGGTGCAGCATTAAAAACTGCAAACAAAATACCAATTAATGTCACATGTTGCAAAATTAATGATCGCTACATCGCTAAAATTTTTTCTCCCGAGCAGGGAAATTTTGTCCCCTTTTCATTGAATGCTGAGCATTCGCGATATGTGATATTCGATATTTCTCAAAAAAAGCCCTGTGAAAATAAATCGCTGCTCTTTTCTATACAGATTGTTCCAGCAAATATAATGATAGCCAAAGAGATGGGAAAGCAGTTTGTTGGGATAGAATCTCAATTAGCAAAAGAGTTTGAGAA
>JBGAFY010000271.1:0-2150 GCA_044226975.1 Rhabdochlamydiaceae bacterium | reverse complement strand
GAATGGCATTACTTTTGCTTTAGCTATGCTGAGCTGATCATTTTCAAACTGTTGTTCGTATTCCATTGCATAGACTCCAAACTGCAACCAACAAGCTAGTCCAATCAAAATACCCTTCATTTGTAATCTCCATTTATTGACGCCATGGCAATTGGATCTCTTGGCCATTTGTGAGACTGATCTTAGAACCGATGCCTAGCACGAGGATCTGTTCTGTAGGCACATCTCCAACATTGATCAATTGATGCGGAATATTTGCCGGACAAATGAGCGTTGAAGGTGCATGGCAGTGGATTTCTTTGTCTCCAATGATGGCGAGGATATGCCCTTTGAGGATGACAAAAACTTCCTCAGTCTCATGGACATGTAAAGGAGTCTTTGATCCTACAGAAATGCTCGACTTCCACATTTCAAATTCTGTTGCTCCCATAGATTTAGTTGCTATCCCTTTATAATGATTTCCATACACAGAATGCTCTGGAATAGAGTCATGCGGAAAAAGGTATTTCTCCTCAGTGCACGCGAAGGACCATGTGCATATAAAGGCTGCCATTAACATAAATTTCATAAAATCTCACCTATAGCTGCTTATAAAAATTTACAGGTCCATGAAATAATTTTCTTTAACAATAGTAATGCTAAAGAATTTCTTTTTGGCTACACTCGGCAAAAAACCGGCGTTTTTTTGCTATGAAGATCACTAAACTGTTTGTTTGCATTTTACTTGTCATTTTCACTACTAGCTGTTCGAAAAACGACAAACATCCCTTCAAACACGATCTGCATCTTACAGTTCTTCCAGGAAATTCTCCCAAGACAATGCTCTGCTTCCATGGCTATGGAATGGACTACCTCATCGCTGCAAGAATTAAATCTCACGGAAAGCTCAATGACACTCTGGTTAGTTTTAATTTCCCAGACCACGGGATCCGTGAAAATTCTTATGATCCAGAAAAAACAAGCTTTGGAAGTATCAATGAAATTTTACCCGCCCTGTATGTCATGAAGAAGTACATGGTCGATGAAAGGAGAGATCAGATAGTACTTTATGGATATTCTGCAGGCGGGGGTGCGCTCATCAACTCCATCGCAGTTCTCAACACTTCTCTCTATGACAAAGAATTAAAAAGTATCGGCATCAAAGCTGAAGTTAAGGCTCAAATGCTCTCAGAGCTCCAAAAATGCACTATTATTCTCGATACTCCCCTTAAGTCGCTCGATGAACTGATCGCATTTCGCCCACGAACTCCTGAACTCGAGGTTATTGCAAAACGCTACAAGGACAATGGGCTGAATCCGATCGACTCTTTGGAACGTTTAAAAGACCTATCCCTATATTTCATCGTGCACTTTCAATTTCCCGATGAGATCCTCTCAAACCGCGATGATGCTCTGTTTGTGAATAGGCTAAGGGCTTACAACCCCTCTGGAAAAACAGAGGTCATCTTAGGAAAAGACGGTGGTCATAGTGCTCCCCACCGTTCTCTTTGGAACTATTATAATTCATTGTAGACACACTCTATGCCATACCCACTTGCCTCGCTCATCGCAGTGATCATCTTCTCTTTGGTCCATCTAGGGGCACAAGCGACTAAGCACTTAGATAGGATCACACATGGAAGATTGCTTTCTGCAGGCGGTGGCGTTGCCATTGCCTACGTCTTCATCGATCTTTTGCCTAAACTTGGGAAAAGCGATCTTCTCGTACAAAAAGCCCTTGAGGGGGTGTTTCCTTACTTTGAGCGCCACGTCTACATCATGGCGCTCGCAGGGTTCTTGTTATTTTTCATCGTCGACCGCAGCGTCACCGTAATAAAAAAACAAAACACTTTCTGGCTTTCGCTTCTCAGTTATGCCTTATTTAATTTCCTTGTCGGTTACGCCATTGTCGATAAAGACAATCCTGAAGTAAGACCGCTTATCCTCTTTACATTTGCTATGGCACTCCACTATTTTACGAACGACTTCACTTTGAGCACAAAATATGGCAAGGCCTACTTGAAGATGGGGAGATGGATTTTAGTATTGGCACTTTTCTTAGGATGGTTTGCAGGAGCTTGGGTCACACTTTCCCCAACGCTCATTGCTCTTGTGAGCGCTTTTATTGGCGGCGGCGTCATTATGAACGTAACCCGTCATGAGCTGCCAAA
>JBGAFY010000270.1:0-2162 GCA_044226975.1 Rhabdochlamydiaceae bacterium | reverse complement strand
ATCATCTCATTGAACTAATCACCCTCTTCTCTTAAAAAACTGCACTTCTCTTTCGTGTTGCTCAGCACCAGCGCGCGTTGAAAATGTACCTAAATTCCTGCGTTTGCCGGTTTTAGGATTCTTTGAACGGGAATAGAGTCGATATTGTCCTGAAGGGAGCTTTCTAATCATAATTTCTCCTGAGATGAAAAGTTATTTAAAGGTAGGAAAAAGAAGGAAGGAAAACATTTGGCAATAACTTGTCTAAAAGCAATTGCCAAGAAGAGCCATTGAGGGTATCAATCATTTCAAAACAGTCTGTAAGAACATCAACTTGTGCAGGATCAAGGCCTAAGGTCAAACGGATTGTTGTGCATTCTTTGCCAAATAACATGGTAAAATTAGGGTGATAAAATCCAAGACTCGGGCGATAAAAGATAGGTTGTTTCCCTTCCATGCATTTTAAGTAAAGGGATCCTCCAACAAGTCCCGCTCCTCTGAATCGATGCAAGGGGCCGAAAATCTTTATGTCGAGAAAAGCAGCATCTGCACCTTCTTCGAAAGGGATGATCCGATAATTGGAACTATTTTCAAGAAGCCGCTTAGGAACCTTGTTTAAAAGGGCACGCGTATTTTCGAAAATTTGTTTTCGATATTGATCAAGTTCCATGGAAGCATTCTGATAGGCCAAGCAAAACCAGTTAAGACTAAGACGATCAGTCTGAAGCACAGGATCAGTATGCAGCGAATCAAAACCATCCCATTTAGGGTCTCGATTATGGACCATGTAAAAAGGTGCGCCGCAATAATTGTCCATTCCAAACAAGTCAAACTTCAGACCGCTCCGATACCCAATTATATTGAGTGTGCCGTTTAGAATTTCACCTTGAAATTCTTCAAGTAGCGCCCTGACTCGCGGAGAATTAATTAAATCAAGGGTGCAGTCCAAAGCAAGCGTTAGCGGCTTCCCTTGTCTAGCCCTCAAGGCTGTGTGCAAGGTCCCTGATATGTTCTCTGCCTTATATTCTGTCGCTTTGTAATCGATCCTTCTCAATACTGGATTGAACTGAGCAAGAATGAGATCTACATTTTGCCAATCTTCTACGCTCGCTTCTTGTATCGGGGTTGCCTTTGCGACTAAATGAGAGGCATAGATTGATTCGAAATATGTGTTCTCTCCATAAATAACATGAGGAGATCTGCCTAACGTTCTTTCTACCGCTTTAAAAATCCCAGCTAGACTCGTCATTCCAGAGGAGTGTATTCCAAAAGTTGCAAAGGATTTAATACTATTTGGTACAGGTGTAAGAGCATTTCGATATATGGCAGGAAAATCCTCTTTGGTATAGGGAGACAAGACTTCAAGGAGCGATGAGATCTCAGCATGGACTAGCTCAATACGCGATGCTAAATCAAAAAAGAGCGTTGTATCCACTTCTTGTCGTAGACGGTTCAGTTGATCTGCTACTTTCAAAATACCAATTTGAACAAGGGATGATCGTGTAGGACAATTTTCTATTTCAGCCCATTTTTGCTGCGAAACTGAGTTAAACAGCCCTTTTAACACGCGCAAAGTCCCATTGACCATGAGAGTTTTTTGTGGATGTTCGATATTCCAGTTCTGGTCGTACACGTTCAAATAAGTTACAAAGGCGTCTTTTATTCGTGAATTAATCTTGCTTGTGACAACAGTTTGCTCATGAGTTGGTATGGAAACAGGTAAAGGCCAGCGGTCCAATTCTATGAAATTTGCTGTAAGTCCAAAATTAGAAACCCAATCAAGCAGATATCGATGTTGTTCATCGATTTCTTTTGATGATGTAACAAGAGGAAGCAATCTAACACCTCCGATCTCTTCTTGTAATATTCTTTGCACACATATGACCTGTTCAAGAGGTAGTCCGTGCTCTTTACACGCGTCATAAAACTGGTCGCGATATGTTTGCCATAATCTAAGCCATTGAGATTGTTCTGTTAAATTTTCAGGAAAAACATGGGTGACATCTATAATCACCTTGGAATCTGGTATTTGCATTTTTGAAGCTGTCTTTATGATTGTCTCATGAACTGAACCATCAAGTGACGCGTCTTGGTAAGAAGGAAGATAATCCCCAAGATTACAGGGCCTTGTTAAGACCAAAGGAAAAGATTGAGGCTGAGGTAGAATTTGTTTCCAGGCTTCG
>JBGAFY010000269.1:0-2164 GCA_044226975.1 Rhabdochlamydiaceae bacterium | reverse complement strand
GGCTCAAAAGAACCCGAAAATCGACAGAAGTTTGGTTTTAGAACAATCTCTAAGAACCTAAATAAAAAAAATTGGCAACATTCTAAGTGACTCGATGTTTTAGCACAATGTTTATGCACCCGCTTTATTAATTACTAACCCGGCTTTCAAACAGGTGACAAGAGCGCTAGTGAGGCAAAGCAAAATCGATTTCCGTAACGCAGGGCAGTGTTCTTGCACTACGACCTGTGTTCAGGAAATCGATTTTGCAAAGCCGCAGCAAGCTTTTGTCATTTGTTTGAATGCTGGGTTAGTAATATTGCTCCTTTTTTGTATTGATCAAACACTCGGTTAAAATCATCTTCACTCAAGTCTGAATGAAGATGATCAAGCGTAATACACGGTCCAGGGGCAACGCCTTGCATACCATGTTCTAGAGAAATCCCTTTCCAGCCCTTAGAACGACCATGAAAAATTTCTCCGATGCCATATATTTGATACATCGTATCTGAGATTGGGTAATAGAAAGGGGATGCAGAGATCTCATAAATTGGGACAGGAATGACAAATCCATCTGTTCCATTCCGCATGGGAGCAAATGCAGTAGCTTTTTGATCAAACATTACTCCTGAAAACAAACTAGTACCATAAGATAAACTAAAAGGGGTTTTAGGATTTGTTCTGTGGTGAGGAACATCGATTGCGTATTCCGCTCCTCGATAGAAGAATAATGAATTGTGTGCAAGTAGACTACATTCTAAGGCAATCGCAATACGAATGGGCACCGCATCCTTTTCGTCTCTTAACCCCATTGGGTTGGTTGAGCCACGCACGGACTCGTATCGGAAGCACATAGCGGGCCCGGGACTTTTGCAGTTAAAGACCTTTTCACTTCCCTTTTGCGCATCTAGATAACAGTCTTTTAAAAAAGCAATTTCTTTTTCAGCTATGCCAGCCAAGGATTCATAGGTAAAGGGTGCTTTGCGAGAATCGCATGTTTTTAAGATAGCTTTATTTAGTCTAAAGGCGATGTTGAGAATGTTTTCATCTAGAGTATCTGGTAACAATTCTGGGGTTTTAGAGCATATTCTATGCCAACATTTAGGATCGGGGCTTTTTGGTTTGTCTAGAAAACGTTTATAGTTATGCTCACATTCTAATTTTTCTTTCTGTAGATTCTGTATGTCTTGCTCTAAAAACGCTTTAAGTCTTGTGTTATTAGGATCTAGTTTCAAAAGCTCTTGTTCCAGCGCTGTGATTTCTTTTTGTTGGTCTTCTATTTCTTTTTTCAATCGATTTGTTTTTCTTTCTATATGAGCTTTGCTATGCTTTTGAGGATTTAAAAATTTACAGATCTCGCCTCTTTTTAAATCCTCTTTGATGCATTTTCGAATTAAAACGAGCTCGTA
This sequence comes from Rhabdochlamydiaceae bacterium, assembly GCA_044226975.1. Lineage (GTDB taxonomy): Bacteria > Chlamydiota > Chlamydiia > Chlamydiales > Rhabdochlamydiaceae > JBGAFT01. The sequence continues at coordinate 776 of JBGAFY010000269.1, read as the reverse complement.
GAGAGTTCTTGGTATAAAGGCAACTTCAAGGTCTTGATCGATCAACTTAATATTTTTGGAGATTAACTCATAACGGTCCGCATATTCTTCCTTGACCTTCTGAGAGTTTTCGTTGTTGGTGTACATGATTCGAGCAGGAGAATATCGCGATAATACAGAATAGACTTTTGCAAACATGGGAGCAGAAAGCTTTTTTCTGTCACATCCTTTGAGGAACACTACATATTCACCATATCCTTTTTTGATCGGAATTTGCTGATCGTCGATCAAAAGTTTGATCAATTTGTCTGGCTGTGAAAATGTTACGCAAGAGAGGGACTGTAAGCTCATCTTAATTGTTCCTATTATTAGGAGTAAATACTAAAAAATAATTTTGTAATTATCAAGAATCAAAAACTAATTAGCAAAATAATTCATTCGAATGCTTTTTCGAAGCGTACAGCACGTCTTAGAAATATATACGCGATTATTCCAATAGCCACGAGGATTAAGCTGAGAGGAATCTGATTTTTTTCATCGATCAATATCATAAGTCCAGAAGCAAAAGCTCCTCCGAAAATTTGCATGCTTCCAAACATTGCACCAGCAAAGCCTGCGATGTGGGGAAAGCGTTGGAATGCTCCAGCCACTGAATTGGTAAAAGTCAGTGCTGCGCCAAATGAGTAAAAAAACATGGGGATCATTATAGAGATGACTTTGATAAGATTTAGATAAGCTAAGACGTACATTAAAATACCGGACAGAAAAATAATGCTGATTCCGGTAGCTAACATTGT
>JBGAFY010000268.1:0-2176 GCA_044226975.1 Rhabdochlamydiaceae bacterium | reverse complement strand
GACATATCCATAGCCTCTATAACTTGGAACTTCAATGCTGCCCGTCCGGTCTCATAGGCTTTCATGCGCGTTGAGCCCTCTAAGCATTGAGAACGCACTACGACTGGTATTTGCAATGAACGGCATTTTTCAAGGAATTCGAGATAGCTATGAGGAATATTTCCAGTGCCATAAGCAATTAAAACGATCCCATGAACATCCTTACTAAGATAATCGGCTAAAAGCTTTTGTGGCATACCCGGAACTAATGAAATGACCACGACCTGGGGATCAAACCCGGTCATTAGTTTCCAAGGCTCTGAATGTCGGGACTTTATTGGATGGGTAATCCGTATTTGTGTTCCCATCTCTCCATAGGGAGGAACATTGACACTGGCAAACGCGTCAATTTTGGAATGCGACACTTTTGAAGAACGGCATCCAAGGATCAAACGATCTCCAAAGGCAACCCAAACCCCGGCAAGGTCCTTACCTGCTATTTGCATCGCATTGGCAAAATTTCTCCTAGCATCAGAGTCTATCCGATTGCCTGGTATCTGAGCTCCGGTCAAAACTACAGGTTTGCCGATATTATTTAAGACAAAGCTTAAGGCGCTTGCAGTATAGGCAAGCGTATCGGTCCCATGTGTCAAAACAAAGCCATCATACTGAGAATAATTTGCATGGATTACTGTAGCAATCTGGTCCCATTTTTCAGGGGTCATATCGCTGCTGTCTATATTGGCAATGTAATGGACATCCCAATCAAAAGACTGATCAAGCCCTGCTGCTAATTGATGGATGGATGCAACAGCGGAAGAGCGATCCGGAGGGGCAAGAAAACCCTGAGCATTTTCAGTCATTACAATAGTGCCACCGCAAAACAGGACTGCAATTTTTGGTCTCATAAATCACCTAAAAGATAAAATAATCTTGCACAAAATAAGATTTATTTATAAAAAGAAAAACAGCCTATAAAATATTTAACTAGTTTTTTCAATTCGAACCTTTTGAGCTGTTGGAGGAGATTGTGCAAGACAAGTACGAGACCGAGGTCAAAGCTTACCGCCCAGCACACTATCAGATTAACCCTCTGTTTAACAATCGCTGGTCTCCTAGGTCAATGACGGGTGAAGGATTAAAAGATGAAGAACTACTGCCCCTATTTGAAGCAGCCCGTATGGCGCCCTCATCCTATAATGGCCAGCCTTGGAAGTTTCTATATGCGAAGCGCGGTACGCCAGCTTGGGATCTTTTTTATAATCTTTTGATCGACTTTAACAAACAATGGGCAAAAAACGCTGCAGTTCTCGTTGTTGTGATTTCTCGTAAAACATACGAACATAATAACAAACCTGCTCGCACTCATAGTTTTGATGCAGGTGCAGCATGGATGAGTTTAGCCTTAGAGGCTACCGACCGCGGACTCATTACACATGGCATGGAAGGATTTGATTATGAAAAAGCACGCAAAGATTTAGAAATCCCTGAGGATTATGCAGTTGAAGCGATGATCGCAATTGGGAAAAGAGGTCCTGCTGACAATTTACCGGACGAAATGAAAAAACGAGAACATCCTTCTCCAAGAAAACCTCTCGAAGAAATTGCGCAGATGGGAAAGTTTCGTAAAGCTGCAAGGGATAAAAGTAAAGCTGCTTAGAGTATATTGAATAGAGTTTCACAAAAAAAAATCGAGCAAGCCCTGAACTTGCTCGACAGAACATGAAAACTTAGGCGAAGTTAAGCAACTGCCTGATCGAAATATCAGGGGCTCGATTAACGAGCAGCAGCTTTTTTAGATCTACGAACTGTCTTGCGTTTCGCAGTAGTTCTTTTTGCAGTAGATCTTTTCGCAGTTTTGCGAGTAGATTTTTTAGAAGTTTTCTTCTTTGCCATAAAATTAATCTCCTTATTTGTGTAGGTGGGAGATAGTTCCCTTTTATTTCCTACAACTTCAATATACAATATCTAACATTTATTAATAAAATATTTTTTACAATTATTGTTTAATTGAACTATTACAAAAAATGAAATTCCTATTCAGAGAGTATTGTGAGGCCATTTTTTTAATCTAAAAAAAAATTAAAATATTTTTATTTTTTGAAAAATAATGTTCTATAAAATTGACCATTTATTCAATTTTAAGATCATTTTCTTATGATTATTTAAGTTATTTTACATGTTATGACTAGTTCTG
>JBGAFY010000267.1:0-2178 GCA_044226975.1 Rhabdochlamydiaceae bacterium | reverse complement strand
TCCAACATCATCCCGACTCTTGTTAAATTATGGGATGAAACATCAGCCGCAAAAAACAACCTTTAATTTTTAGACTCTTCGGAGCAGTTCGTTAGAATCTTAAGAAACTGTCCACAAATCAAGCTTCTGTCGATTTTCGGCCAAGCCTTTGACTGTGGGCAGTTTCTAAAGAAACCTCTTGGAGAGAATATTCGAACAAAATACAATACGGTCATCCTAATTCGGGGGGTTCTATGTTTTTTTCCGTACGTAAGCTTCTTTCTTTGACATTTTTTTTCGTTTTGCCTTTATTTCTCCTTGTGTCACCTCATGCACTTTTTTCAGATCAGGGCATCAGCGAAGAAGATCTAAAAGAAGAAACATCGACTAAAGAAGTACAAATTGCAAAAATTTCAGAAGCATTTGGCCACTTGATTGCAAAAAACATGGAATCCCTTGGTCTAGATTTCAATATTGATCAAGTTGTAAAAGGACTTAAAGATTCCGCTTCTGGCAAAAATCCCCCCATGTCTGAAATGGAATGCGTGGAAGCTATTTCATCTATTCAGGAAAAGAACTTCAAACAACAAGCTACAAACAATCTTGCCGCTGCTGACGAATTTATGAAGTCAAATGCAGAAAAAGACGGAATCATCAGCCTTGAAAATGGCAAATTGCAATACAAAGTAGAAATTCAAGGGCAAGGTTCCATCGTCGAAGAGCATTGCAGCCCACTGATCCGATATACAGGCAAATACCTCGACGGAACAGTATTTGGTTCATCACAAAAAGAAGAGGTCATTCCCCTCGACGAAACGATTGCTGGAATTTCAAAAGGTCTTCTCGGCATGAAAGAAGGGGAAAAGCGCACCTTGTATATCCACCCTGACTTAGGATATGGAACAAATGGTCTTCTCGTACCAAATTCCTTGCTTACTTTCGAGATTGAAATTGTTAAGGCCCATGCTCCTTTCTCAGAAGAAGCTGACGCTCTTACAAAATCAACACACCAAAATAATGACCGAGCTGAAATTGCTACCCCATTAGAAGAATCAACGGCAGTTAGGTAATTTTGATCCTGAACCTCTCCCGAATGTCGACTTTGTACGATTTTTAGCAAATTGGTCAAAAAATGCTACGCAATTTATCAAAGTCGACCTTGATGGGTCGTTTGTAGACATCCTTCTAGAGACAGTCTCTTATTGAAATTATCTACGTTTTCCTGTTCGATAAAAATATAATCAAAGCAATTTGTTTGTGTAATATTTCATGGCTCTCTTAAAAATGTCTCTATCCTTGCAGATGGCAATTGCCACTGTATTAGGTATTCTTTGCGGCCTTTTTTTTGGCGATCTCTGCGCCGTCTTTAGTCCATGGGCTTCTGCATACATCATGCTCCTTAAAGTGACCGCCATACCCTATCTGATAGGCGCTATTATGCTAGGGGTAGGCAAACTGACGCATTCTCAAGCCAAGGACATCCTAAAAAAAGGGGTCGTATTCATAGGCATAGCTTGGGTTCTAAATATTATTGGAATTTATTTGATCGCATATTCGTTCCCTCAAGTCAAAGGGGTACAACATGCCAGTTATATATCCACCTCTCACCCTCCATCGCTCAACTTTGCAGAAATATTAATCCCTGAAAATATTTTTTATTCTCTGGCTAACAATATAATACCAGCAGTCGTCGTCTTTTCACTTCTTATAGGCATCGCTCTAATGCATTTGAAAGAAAAGCAGTCGATGATGGGTATGCTGGAAGCTTTCGTAGATGCCCTTACTCGGATAACAGGGTGGATTGCTCGAATCACTCCTATTGGAACGTTTTTGATTATCGCAAACCAAATTGGCACGATCCAATTCACTACCATAAAACAAGTAAGCACTTATATCATCCTATACATTCTTGGCGTCTGCATCATGGTGTTTTGGGTATTCCCTAGGCTTACCAGCATGATGACAAATATGAGCAGCACAAAGTGGCTAAAGGACCTGCTCCCTATCCTTCTTCTCGCCTACACAACCAACGTCGTTATCGTTTGCATCCCTTATATTATTGCATTAGTCCAAAGAGAAACGGAACCATACCATCTCAGAGAAGAACGTGTGTTAAGTCAAATTCAAGGCACAGTTTCAATTGTATTTAATCTTCCCCTTGGATCTCTTTTTATCGCCGTTTTTGTGTTCTTCTTGTCA
>JBGAFY010000266.1:0-2181 GCA_044226975.1 Rhabdochlamydiaceae bacterium | reverse complement strand
CCGTTAACAGTCTCTAATACATCCTAGTTAGAGAACATGAATATTTACAGACTGCCGGTTTCGTTTCAATAGCGATTCTATTGACAGAAAGGACCTCAGCCCCTTACGATCTCAGCATCTTAAACTGGAGATTCGAACTTATGAAAGACCTAGCAGAAAATAACCTCATCCGCTTTAAAAACATCTCCAGAAAAAAAGAAAGTATGTACGCCAATTTCAAAGTCACTGGCATACGAGCTGGAGTCACATTTTCAGCATCGATCTCTGTAGATATTGCAGCAGCTGAAGTGCATCCTGGTGACACCCTAGAGAAGATCATCGAAGAGTGTTCCCGAATTGGCGTAGAAGAATTTAAAAAGGCCGAGTTCCAATTTGAAGGATTGGCCGTCATTTAATTTTCATCTGGGTGTAGCGCAGCTTGGCTAGCGCGTTTGCATGGGGTGCAAGAGGTCGTAGGTTCAAATCCTATCACCCAGATATATTTTTTCAGCGACTTTTATTTAAGTTTGCATGTCTGTTCAAACCCCGATTTTTTCCTCATGTGCCAGGTATGTTGCAGGTAGCGTTCTAATAGACCTCTTGCGCAAGAGGTCTAATAAAGGGAGGATGTTAAATGAGCCATTTTTTTAAATTCTTTTGTTTTTTGCTTCAATTTACGTTGTTTGGGTTGAGAGCAGAAGATCACCTAGACCGCTTAGCCGAATATGACCAACGGACCTGCACGGAAGTCCTTCAAAGAGCAGACCTCCTAGAATTATGGAATTACTTTTTAAAGGGCCAAGCAAATCTCTATATTGAGCAGGAAGTAGAATGGCTATCTCAAAAAGACAGCTGGGCGAAGGCACAAAATATTTTAGAACTTGGCAGCGGCAATGGGGCCTATTTATCTCAGCTATCAGAAACATTTAAGGAAAAGATCTTTTTGGGGGTTGAGAAACAGGCTTCATATGTGGAGCAATCAAAGGCTCAGTTTGGTCGATCAGGCTTAGCCTTTGTCGAGGGGGATGCTGAATCAGACTATGAAAAGTACCACAATCAATTTGACGCTGTTTTATACAGGTTGACATTGCAGCATCTCAAAAATCCAAAGCTTTCTCTTGAGCTAGCTCACCAATATCTGAAAAAAGATGGATCTATTTTCATCATTGATTCGTATGACCCTGCAAAAGTTAGTTCTCATGAAATTCGCTCATTTGAAAAAGCATGCCGTCAACACAATGAAAAAAACCGTTCCACCCTCAAGGGAAATCGTCGCATTACAATTGAGATTTTAGAAGACTTGCAAAATAAAAACAGTATTTTAAGCAACCTCTATGAAGTCGCATATACCAGCTTAGATGTAGAAGGTAATCGTCTGGAAAAAGGAATTCGATTTGAAAATGAACAGGATCGCAAGCGCTACTTTAATCATGCTCTGCTTTTTTTGAGCATTTTGAAAAAGGGTTATGAATTTCCGGTAGATCTGTCAGAAGTGTATAGCGAACTGAAAGTGTATTTAGAAGACGAAAAATCGTGGATTTGTCCAGGGATGCACTTGCTCGTATTAAAAAAGATCTAAAGGAAGATTTTCTGTGAAACATCTATGGTGATGTTTGTTTATCTCTTCTCTTAGCAGCACTGCTAGTTGGGGAGCGAGGGAAAAATCGCAAAAGTCAAAACATAAAAGAATCCAAATTTTTTTATTGGATTGTTTTGAGAATTTGTTCTACCTGTTTCAAGGTCTCTTTACCCTCTGAATGAGCGATTTTCCTCGCCGCCTGCAAAAGAGGAACCCATTCCCCATGAATGATCTCTTGGTCTTGAATATGAACTTGTCCATTGACTTCCGCTATAAAGAATAGAATGCGTTTTAGCTGTTTTTCGCCATTATTGACCCAATAGAATTCTTCGATAAGAGGCTCTTTTTGCAGGAATCGTCGAACATCGAGTCCTGTCTCTTCTTTCAATTCTCGAACAGCGGTCATTTCCGGCGTTTCGCCAGGTTCCATATGCCCTTTAGGGCATGTCCAATATTGCTCATAATTGCGATGCTGAATCAAAAAAACTTTCCATTCGTTGTCACTTTTTATGAGGGGAATAATCCCACAAGAACCATTCCAATTAGAGAATGTCTTATTTATTTCCTGAATGGGAAGATTTTTTGCCATTAGGTAATGCTTTACATTTTTTTCTTCTCCAAAA
>JBGAFY010000265.1:0-2185 GCA_044226975.1 Rhabdochlamydiaceae bacterium | reverse complement strand
AATGAATTGTTTAGGCAATTTGATGAAAAATTTTCAAAAGCAGCAAGTTCCGATGCGCCTCATCGGCATCTTGCAATGAAAAATATCTTTAATGAGCTTAGTCAACTCGATGAGTCTAAATTCAGTCCAGAATTATCAGTACTTAAAAAAACCGTTGAACAAGAAATTGAGAAATCTCAAGATAAGGAGATTGCCCCACAAAAGCCTCAGACAAACACAAAAAGTGATCCAGTCACGCCTTTAAAGATACAAATACCAAATGCAAACATAAATCCACAGCTACCTAATGAAGCAGTTCCTAAAGACGACTATCTAATCCTCTCAAAAAACCGCCACACAATACAACCTAAACAACTATACGATTCATTGCGTGATGACACACGGATATTAATAAGCATAGCAGCACTTAAAGAGTTTGGCTTAAGTGAAAAAACAGAAGCGACAGAAGAGCTATTAAAGACTGGCATGGCGCTATTTTGCGATTCAACCTCTTCACAAGAGATAAGCAGCATTATTGATAAAGTAATCGGACAGATAAGTCCTAAGGGCAACTCCTCTAACTTCCAAACAACTCCTACTAAAATTACGTCAATTCCAGAAGATCGTTTTGAAATCGATAGAGTGAAAGAGTCGTATAAGCTCATGGCGGAATTAAATGATTTAGACGGCATGAGAGAAATCGAAGGACAGTTATCTGAAGCCGAGAGAGACCCTTTTTATTATCAGCTTGGACTCCCTTTTTCAGATCTTGAAAAGGATCGGAAGAGTGAAATAGAGCGTAGAGGGATGCGTAGGTTCTTGCAAACCATAACTATAGAAGAATGCAAGACAGCTCTTGAAAAAGCCCTGGAAATTCTGAGCGTCCCTAACTCAGATAAGAAATGAGGCTCTCAAGCAACTATAACATGCGCTTGAGGATTATTCAGGCGCATCAAGAACCCATGTTCTCTTGGGGCTGAGTAATAATTGTGATTAATACTTTCGAAATTAAAACCTTGAGAACGATAAAGAGCCTGTGCTGCCTTATTGCTTTCTCTCACTTCTAAAAAGACCGATTGGAAAGATGATAGATTTTGGTTGTAAAATTGCGCAAATAGCTTTTCGCCAATCTGGATTTTAGCAGCTTCTGCCCGTCTTCCAAGAGCTGTAATATGCAAATGTCTTTGGGTTAGGTCACCCTCAACTCGATAAACCATAAACCCTAGTACACGTCCTGTCTGACCATCTCTAGTTACGATCACCTTTCCATATCCAGAGTTGATGAGTTTCTTGAGTATGTCCGGGCTACATCCATAACTGTCACCAAAACATTCTAAGCTAATAGCTTCGATCTCTTTCAAGACCGAGTTTAGATTAGGAGCGTTTGGATGTAAAAAGGAACTTGTCGGGGGGAAACGGAAAATCGAATGCGCACGTTCGATATGAGGCTTGGCATTGAGGCGCAATGTTGTTCCTGATGCATATTGTACCAAAGATCCATTAAGCTTTTGTAAAAAAGAGTCCCAAATTGTTCGCATTTTAGAATCAGTGCGTACGAGATCAGACATTTTAGCAAGATCGCAATGAAAACCATAATAATCGATACTTTGAGGAAATTTTAGTACGTCACTATCTGCGATTGCTTCAATCTTTTTTGCTAGGGATACAACAGGAGGAGGAGCAGTTGATATCAATGTATGAAGAAGTTGGACCTTATCATGAGTGCTTTGCTGTTGGAATCGAGCATAAACAAACGAGGCAACAGCAAATGCAACACTTCCTATAGCTAAAGGGACCGCGCCAGCACAAAAAGCAATTCCGCTTGCAGCAAGAGTAATGCACCCAATCACAAATGCTTTGTTTTGGAAAATTGCTTGAACTTTCTCAGACAAAAGATTTGAGGTTTTGTCTTCATTTGAAGAAGACTGCAATGGTAAATAATTATTACAATTTCTAACTAAAGTAGCATTCATAAATTGGTGATATTATAAACAACTTTGAAATTAATCTAAACTCAATAAATCACTAAACAAACTTTCTTATGCCATTTAGCTTGAATAGATTATGTATTCGCACTTTTTATGATAAACGGGATAATTCCATCAGCGCAGAGAAAAAACGAGGTGCAGAGAACGCAGAGTAAAAAAGAATTCATTTTATCGCTTTCGCGATAACTTTATTTTTTATTCTCTGTCTCGACTTTAGG
>JBGAFY010000264.1:0-2189 GCA_044226975.1 Rhabdochlamydiaceae bacterium | reverse complement strand
TTCACTTTGGCGCCTTCATCAACACCACCGTGTCCAGCATCCAAGATGACCGTTGGTTCGACAATATTTTGGTTAGATGGTGGTCCTGAAAAGTCTATTTGTGAGTTTTCACAAAACGCTGAGAACGTAGCGCAGAAAAAGGCCACTAAGAGTAAAAATGCCCTCATGTATTCTTCCCCTGATACTGCTGCATTTTTTCGAGCGCATCCAACGCCACCTTCCGGTCATCGAAATCGATGGTTTTATGTGCAAAGATCTGATACATTTCATGCCCTTTTCCGGCAATAAGTACAATATCTTCAGGTTTTGCCAGGTTCAATGCCTGGACAATAGCCTCTTTGCGATCTAAGTGTACATGCGGATGGAAATGTGGGCTAAAACCTGTTAAAACTTCGCGCAGTATCGCTTCAGGGTCTTCATTACGCGGGTTGTCGGATGTTACGATCGTCTCATCTGAAAATTTTTCTGATACAGCTGCCATTTTACAGCGTTTCGATGGATCGCGGTCTCCCCCGCACCCAAACACTGTGATCAATTTCCCTCGAACTATTTCCCGCAATGTGGTGAGCACATTTTTAAGCGCATCATCAGTATGTGCGTAATCAACATAGATCTGGTAACCATAAGGATTTTCAACGCGTTCTAATCGACCGCGGACAGCACGAAATGCCTGCATTGCAGAACAGATCTCAGTTAAAGAAAAACCGCGTGCTAGACCAACACCAACCGCTGCTAAGAAATTATATAGATTAAAACGACCGATCAAATTGATTTGAAACTTTTGCTTTTCCCCTCGATATGCGAGTATGCATTCGATCCCCTTTTCAGAAAGGACAATATTTTGGGCCATCAGGTCAGAGGGCTGGTCGACTCCGTAAGTGATGATGGATGCCTTGCAGTCTTGCAGCATCCATGCATGCCACGGGCTATCATGATTCACCACAGCGACTTTGGACTGTTTAAAAAGTTGAGCTTTGGCAGTTGCATAATGCTCCATAGATTTGTGGTAATCGAGATGGTCATGCGTCAGATTTGAAAATACGCCCACGTCAAAGTGTATTCCTTGCACACGCTTTTGGTTCAAGGCGTGAGAAGAGACTTCCATGGCAACAGCGAACAACCCATTCGAGCACATCTCATGAAATAATTTTTGGTTAGTAAGGATATCGGGTGTCGTGTGCGTCGCAGGCAACGTTTGTGCTCCAACAATCCATTCGACAGTGCCGATCAAGCCACAAGGTGTCCCTAAAAAATCAAAGAGATGCTTGATGAGATACGTCGTAGTGGTCTTTCCATTGGTCCCAGTAACTCCTACAGTAAACAGTTTGCTTGCAGGGTATTGATAAAATGCCGCAGCGACCTCAGATTCTATGTCTGCTGGACTGGGGTGCAAGATCTGCACTACATCGGAGAGGAGAGGATCGTAAAAATCGGTGATGATGGCGACAGCACCAGCTGCGATGGCTTCAGGGATAAAATTGGCCGCGTTATGGGTGAGACCTTTTTTTGCAATAAAGAGATTGCCAGGTACAACGCACTTTGAATTGGAACATACTCCTGTAAGGAGAATATCTTTTGCCCCTTTAACAGGGAGATTCGGAAAATGCTGCAGTAGTTTCTTTAATTTCATCTTAAACGCTAATGCTTTCGACTATTCCATTCATCATAAAGCTGACGGAGCTGCTCAGACTCTTTGAGCCAATCCCCCTTGGAGGGATCTCGCCGCGGATCTCCGATAGGATAGCCGAAAGGATCATCTGGTTCCACACCTAAATATTGCAAGGCCTTAGTACCGATCTCACGAAAGGCAGGGGCCGCACATTGTCCCCCGAGCTGATTTCTTCCCGCACCGCGATACTCAGGTTCATCCACGACGACCATAAGGACAAAACGGGGATTGTGCGCTGGAGTAAATCCAACAAAAGTCGAAATGTGGTCTTTTTTAGAATATGTTCCGTTCACAATTTTTTCCGAAGTGGCAGTCTTTCCTGCTTCTGTATACCCAAAGATATCCGCACGCGTCGCGCCGCCCCCAGGTTTAGTAACATATTTCATTGCTTTGACTACTTCCCGGACGATGTCGGCATCGATCAAACGCTTTAGCTGTTCTATGCGTTGCGGTTCGGTGTGATCACGAATGATCTCCTCTGTACCATCTTTTTTACGTTTAACTATTTTGCGGATGAGAG
>JBGAFY010000263.1:0-2204 GCA_044226975.1 Rhabdochlamydiaceae bacterium | reverse complement strand
TGTCGTCCGCCATGGCAGGAAAAGCAAAGCAAAGTAGCAGAAAAAGATTGAGAACGCGGAAAATACGCATAATACTCTCATTTAAATCCTTATCTTGTATCTACCTTCTCATTGTTAAGCTGTCAATTTTTTTCTTTACTCCTCCCTGCTGAATTTGAGACGGAGGACTGTAATCCAAGGACTAGGCAGCTCCCTAAATTGAAGAGACAAATTGCATAGGTTCTGAGCAACTGACTTGTTTTAGGGAGCTGGTTGGCTATTAATGCTGAATAACATTGGTGGTTGTTTTAGAAAGCTCTTCTAATTGCCTGGCTAATTCAAGCAGCTCTTTTGATTTTTCAGAAAGAGAGCTCTCTTCTACGGCGACATCAACCTGATGGACATTATCATTTAATTCAGTGGCATCGGGTTTTTTATCTAAGACTCTTTGTGCTATAAACTCAAGATCATCTTTGTACATGATGAGCTCTTGTTTGATTGTCGGTCTGCTGAGGATTTTTCCTTCTCGGGGAAAGAGGCAATTATCCAAAGCCCTCCATTCTTCCTCTACGAAAATGCCAGCATTGACAGCCCGGATGAGAAAGCGTGCATCGTTTGAGATCTCCATCATTGCTTTTTCAATTTCGGATGGGTCATCTGAATTAACAATAATGCCCAAACGATTACTGACTTGATGTAGCCTTTTGGCTGCGAGAGGATCTGTGAATTGTTGACCCGTTTGGATTCCTGTGGCACGCATTTTTTCACGGACAGTTTCGGAATAGGAGATCATTTTCTTTGACAATTCAAGCAGTTTTTTTGTTTCTTCCGAGACGGGTATCGTTTTTGTCTCATCCCCCATTTGACTATGGACCTTCAAGGTAAGATCGGATGTTTTCTCAAGATCATCGCTGAGGATCGCTAGCTCGTTTACCACTGTGTCTTCGTCGAGCATTCTCCAATCTCTGCTCAAGCAAGCCCCGCATTCAACAGCCCGAATAATGCCTGCGGCATCGTCGATGATGCCATTGAGAGTTGCCATGTAATCTGAATTGATCTTCAATTCAAGCGGATCCTTCTGCCGAATCCAGGAATCGTGTATCCTGTTTGCAGCAATAGGGTCATTGTTTTGATGTCCATAAGGGATCCCAATTCCTCGCAGTGCCAAGCTCATTTTATTATCCTTCGTTTCAAATTTCGTAAGAATCTACTTGCAAATCTTCCTCAATGGGAGTTGCGCAAAAAAAATTTACGTATGACTTAGGATTTTGAGCAATTTAAAATTTTAGCAAGGCTCATTTTTTTTCTTAAATTAGAGTGACTTATGATTGAAGCATGTGGATTGATCGGGATCCTTGTTTTTAGAATAATCTGCGCAAGGCTAGGAGGGTCACTCTGAATAGAATTTTGTCACGAACAGACAGAAGGTTTTATCGCGATAATCTTATATTAAGTTAAAGGATGACGAACTCTTGAAAACTAGCACTTGTGGATTAATCAGTGTGCTAATTGGATTTCGGAGGGGGGATTAGATTCAGAGAGGCCTTTAAGTCTGTTGGACAACTGGACTATTTTCTGAATCAATGCGGATATCGATATCATGTGGCCGTGAAGTTCTATTAAATCCACATCTTTTACGGATTCAAATTGATCTTCCCTTGCCAGCTTTGCTTTCCGGGTTATTTCCGCGATTTGTGCGAGATCAGAGCTTAGTATACTCAGCTCTCTTTTCACTGTAGCTGCGTCAATAGGTCTTGATTGCGCATCAATAAAGGAGCCTGAATTAGCCTCTTGTAGAATTGCAATAGCATCCTCAACGACCTCATTCAACGATTCAAGCACGCCAGCATCGATTCCCAAGCGAGCAAGATCGGCATTCTTTATCCAGGAGTTATGAATCCTGTTTGCAGCAATCGGCTCAGAACTTCTGGTTTCACAACCGACTTCTACTCCGCGTATGGTCATTGACATATTTACGCTCCTGAATTAAATCCGGATTAAACCTTTGTGACGATTCTAGCCACATTTAAAAATTGCAGGCAATGGAAAAGGACGCTCGAAGCTTCTCGACAAGTTCGGGGCGGTATTCGATAGACACTGGTTGGGATTTGAACGGCGAAAAATTCACTTGAATGGGTCGATTGTCTGCATTTTTTCGAGGAAGTCGTAGCTTTGAGCGAGACCGAGCGGGATTAGGGGAGGGCGGACAGCATGTTAGACGCTTC
>JBGAFY010000262.1:0-2233 GCA_044226975.1 Rhabdochlamydiaceae bacterium | reverse complement strand
TGTACTATGAACCGACAACCTCAGAAAATCCGACTTAAAAATTTTTTTATCGGAGACAAGCAACGTCTCGTCTTGATTTCCGGCCCCTGCGTTATTGAAAGTGAAGAACATACGCTCCATTGCGCGTGGGCACTAAAAAAGATGACCGCTTCGCTTGGCATGCCTTTGATCTTTAAAGCCAGCTACGATAAAGCAAACCGCTCTTCGTATAACTCCTTTCGCGGACCTGGAATTGAAGAAGGCCTTAGGATCTTGGAGCTCGTCCGCTCTGAGTGCGACCTCCCCATCACAACAGACATCCATTCCCCAGAAGAAGCTCGAGCAGCAGGAGAGGTTTGCGACATCCTCCAGATCCCCGCATTCCTCTGCCGCCAAACAGACCTTGTAACCGCCGCTGCGGACACTGGCAGAATTGTCAATGTAAAAAAAGGGCAGTTCCTTGCTCCCTGGGACATGAAAAATGTCGTCGATAAAATCGAGGCCCAGGGCAATAAGCAGATCATTCTCACTGATCGTGGCACGACGTTTGGGTATAACAACCTAGTCAGTGACATGCGTGGTATCCCAATCATGCAGTCCTTAGGATATCCTGTTTGCTTTGACGCCTCTCATTCCGTCCAACTGCCAGGAGGTCAGGGCACAAGCTCCGGTGGCCAGCGCGAGTTCATCCCCACACTCGCAAAAGCTGCAGTCGCCTCTGGTTGTGATATGCTCTTCATTGAATCCCATCCCGACCCAAAATCCGCTAAAAGCGATAAAGACTCCGTCATGCCCTACGACACTTTAGAAAAACTTCTGAAGGAAGTAAGTGCTCTTAATGACCTCGTGAGGAATTTCTCATGATGTTTAAAGACGCCACGCGAAAGAGCTGCATCGTAATCCTATGCACCATCACCGCTTGGGCGTTTTATTTTTTTATCCCGCGCGATAGCGATGTTGCAAAATGGAATGCATATTGGGAAAAAAAGCAGCTCGCTACTTCGACAAAACAATCACTCTCCTCCACTACACAGCAACACCGTAAAGGAGTGCGTAAAGATATTTGGTTTGCAGGAGAAGACACTTTGCGTTTGCATTACCGCATAGAGAGCGAATCGTCTATCCTCACATTAGTTCCCATCGGATCCAAATTTGATGTCATTGAAGACCTGCAAGGGATCAAAGGATGGATGCACGACAAACTCTATTTTGATGGTCCTCGCAAAATTCCCATGCAGCAAGTGCGTACATTCGACGCAGAACAAGGAACTTATAAGTACACTGCTCAAAACTTTCTTGCCAATTCCGTCGCCATCTCTCTTTTCCGCATGCCGAGCCATGTACTTCCCACTCAGACAATTCAAGACACCCCTTTTTTAAGAGGGATAGCCCAAGATGTTTCCTTTAGCGTCTCAGGCAAAAGCCCCCAATTCCAGGCCCAACACTTCAAAGCGATATTGAAACCACAGGAGAAAACACCATGATGCTTCCAATGACAACTTGGCTGCTTCTTCTCACTCTCGGTATAAAACCTTTCTTTGCTGCCGCACCGGCAGCTGAAGATACCGCCCTGTCCTCATCCCATGCAGACTATGATGGAAATGCCCTAATTCTCACAGGCCAAGTGCGTTTAGACCACGGCCTTGGAAAAATGGAAGCAGAGCGCGCCGTCCTGGAGCGCCAGGAAGGCAACAAGGAATTTCCCTTTGCTCATATCCTTTTAGAAAAATCCGTTAAACTAGCGACGCATGCACACAGCGAAATCGAATGTGCACGCGCAGACCTCGATTTTACCCAGCTTAAGGGCCAGCTTTTTTCCGAAGAAGCGCATCCTATTATCTTCAATGATGCTTCCATCCACATGACCAGCCAAAATGTCGACCTCGAATTTGTCAAAACTGCCAAAGACGGAGAAAAAAGCTTTTTTAGCATTCAGTCTATCCTGGCAAAAGATGGGGTCACCATCGATTATTCCAAACAGCTAAAAATCATCGCCGATCATGCAGTGTATAAAAAATCTGACGCTATTGCCTCTAAAGAATTCCAAGGCGTGATGACAGCATACCCCAAAGACACACAAACTCCTTGCTTGCTCATTCATGAAGATGACCGTATCGAAGCCGACACCATCAACTTAGACATACTCAATGCGACAGCTTCTTTGGTCCGTCCTCGAGGGGCATTATCTTCCCATCTCACTCCTCAGTTACGCAAAGGCCCCTTATTTTTAAGCTCCGACTTTCTTGTTTGGGAC
>JBGAFY010000261.1:0-2244 GCA_044226975.1 Rhabdochlamydiaceae bacterium | reverse complement strand
TTGGTTTGTTGGGGGTAATATACGAAAGTTGATATAACCCCCAACAAACCAAAAGAAAATTCGCTCAAAAAGTCCAAAAAATCGACAGAATCTGAATCCGTTAACAGTCTCTAAGAAAACTCATAAATCGGTTTTTTGCCAATTTTAGTGAGATAGGTTCGTAGACTTTTAATCCAGTCTTTGTGCTACACTGACGATGTACACGAGGTGACTTACGATCGATCAACCACGGGAGCTTTCTCGCGGCACAAGTCCAATTTCTAAGTCACGTTCGGTATAAGGAATACTCTCAAAAAAGAAGAACTGCCGTGCAAGAACATCTAATTATTAAAGGGGGCAATCCCCTTGAAGGCAGAGTCAAGGCTGCTGGCGCAAAGAACGCTGTCACAAAAATCCTCGTCGCCTCGCTACTCTCCGACAAACGCTGCGTGCTCTATAACGTCCCCAACATTGCTGAAGTCGAAGTCACAATCGATTTATGCAGGGAAATAGGTTCTGTGGTCAATTGGGACCGCGACAGCGGTATTATCGAAATTCAAACCAAAGAAATCAAAACAGGTTACGTTCCTCAGCGCTTTTCTGGATCGAACCGGATTCCGATTTTGATGATCGGTGCTCTGTTAGGAAGAACTGGAGAAGATATTATCGTTCCTACAGCTGGTGGCTGCAAAATTGGCAAAAGGCCCATCGACTTTCACATCCAAGCACTAGAAAAACTTGGGGCGACAATTGAATTCCGCGAGATGAAAAAAGAAGGGGCATATTTTGCCTCTGCCCATAGCGGATTAAAGGGAACTGTGATCAACCTCCCTTATCCTTCTGTAGGAGCCACTGAAAATACAATACTCGCAGCTTCCAGAGCAAAGGGCATTACTGTCATTCGTAATGCTGCAATAGAGCCTGAGATCGTCGATTTAATTTTATTCTTACAAAAGCTTGGCGTCGCTGTCGATATCGATGTTGACCGTACTATCCGCGTACAACAAACCCAACAATTCTATGAAGTCGAACATACGATTGTTACTGATCGCATTGAAGCAGCCTCTTTAGGCATGGCGGCCATCAGTACTAAAGGTCGTGTTTTTGTAGAAGGTGCACAACATTTCAATATGATCACCTTTCTCAACAAACTACGCGAAGTGGGAGCGGGTTTTGATGTCAAAAATGATGGGATCGAGTTTTACTACAAAGCTCCTCTAAAAGGAGGCATTCATGTAGAAACCGATGTACATCCAGGCTTTATGACTGACTGGCAACAACCTTTCGTTGTCTTGCTCACTCAAGCCCATGGCAATTCAGTTGTTCATGAAACTGTATATGAAAATAGATTTGGGTATACAGACACCTTGAAACTGATGGGTGCTGATATCGAACTATTTACCCAATGCCTTGGTGGAAAAGAATGCCGTTTTGCTTCCCATAATTACAATCACAGTTTGATCGTCAAGGGACCTACAACCTTGACTGGCCGTGAAATTAAAATTCCTGATTTACGTGCAGGATTTGCTTATGTGCTAGCTGCCTTGCTAGCTCCAGAACAAAGCATAATCTCAGGAGTCCATTATCTGGACAGAGGATATGAAAATCTTGTTGCAAAATTGTCTTCTCTTGGGGCGCAGATCGAACGCAACAAAGGCAAAGTACCTGAAGTAATCGCAGGAACTTTACAGTCTGTATAAGAGACTGTCCTCTAATTAAGATTTCGTCAATTTTTTATAGGGTTAATTTAAATTAACCCTATTTTTTTATTTCAAATTTCTTTAAAATTGGCCCATGAAACCTTGGGTAGAAGTTTTACGAAACAATTTTCGGTCATGGCACGATTTAGCTGACTTTATAGAGCTCAGTGAGGAAAACCGTGCGCACATTCTCAAAACATCTAACTTCCCCCTCAACCTCCCGAAAAGATTAGCCGAAAAAATTGCCAAAAACACCCTTTCCGACCCTATCCTCCGTCAATTTCTTCCTTTAATTGAAGAAGAGATCTCTGTTCCTAATTTTTCAAATGATCCTATTGCAGAACTAGGCTATCGAAAAGGAAAAAAGCTCATCCATAAATATGTTGGTAGAGCTCTGATGGTAGCAAGCGGAGCGTGTGCCATGCACTGCCGGTATTGCTTCCGCAGGCATTTTCCGTATGAGACCGACATTAAAGGCCATGAGCAAGAGATTGAGGAGGTCCGCAATGATCCAACGATTGAAGAAATCATCCTCAGCGGTGGAGACCCTCTTTCACTTTCTAAT
>JBGAFY010000260.1:0-2260 GCA_044226975.1 Rhabdochlamydiaceae bacterium | reverse complement strand
TTTATTTGAATTTTAGATAATGGGAATTGAGAAAGATCAAAAGAATGTTGAAAGTTATTTCTAATTAGAAGAAACATAGCAGGGATGATCTCACTAAATTTTGCAGTGTGAATCTCTCCATCAATTTCTACATATTGCGTAAGCAGCTTTTTTCTTCCATGTTGATTTTTAACTACTTTCCCAATGACCAGAGTTTGACTATACCCCTTTTCAAGCTCAGCAACTACAAAATGACCTAATTTCGATACGGAAAATACAGGTACCAGATAGCCTAAGTGAATTAGATCGTAACTAGCTAAGAGAGTATTATTATCTACATCGAAAACATTGTAAAGCAGATGATCATTGGAACGACATATAAAAACTCCATCATCAACATAAACTAACGGTGAACGTACAGAGCCTTGAATTCCATTAAACGCGAGTGACATGTTGTTCATATTGTAAAAGATGCTATCTTTAGAATTATCTTCTCTAAAGCCTACTATTCCATGTTCATGAAAATGAAATGTTCCTTCCTTATCAGAAAAGAATGCCTGATTTGCAAGATTGACATTCTCCACCTTTTGAGACTTGGTATCAAAAAGCACAACAGTAGGAGCTTTTCCTTTATACGATTCTGGGGCAAGTAATATCTTATTTTGCGCAAAAGGAAGTAATTGCAAATTAACCGCATGACCATCTTTATCTATGGGATAATCATGTTGATACACACAAAGATTATTCAGCTCATGGTCTAAATTCCATAATTCGAATCCTGTCTCATTGTCAAATAAAAAATAGGGCCCCAAAACACTGACAATTTTCAATTGATCTGCTGTCTTTACATGAGCTTGAGTTGATACATCCCAAATATTAATGCTAAATAAATCATAACATTCTTGAGCAGAATAATCGATTTGGGCAGTTCTAGATTGGCAAATCAGAAAAACATTTTTACTGTTTCGATAGACATGGATGATAGGTTCTCCATATGGAAGATGAGGAGGGGTAAAAGTTTTAGGATGAGTCGCGTTTTCAAGGTAGTTTCTAATCATACTCTTGAATTGAAAAACATCACTAAATGAAAGTTCTTTATTTTTTAAATAAAGTCTATAACGCCCCGTAATGGTATAATCAGCTGCATCTCGAAAAGTCGACGAAACAGTTCGGAGCTTCGATAGCTCCTTATTCGAATCGATGAATGAGAAAATTACACAAACAATCTCTATAGACAACAACTCAAATCCCTCTTTGGTTAAGGATTCTAATGGCATTGTTTGCATCGATAATGGCCGTTTCTTTGGGAAATTTGTAACTGGCACCAGCACGCCCTGATAAATTTCGTGACATTTTTTTAAAGCTGTAATTTTTTGATCTTTAGTAAATCGATTATCGAAAAACACTAAGATCAAATGATCTGTTTCATTTTGATTTGGTTTGTAAAGTGAATAGATGGTCTTACACAACATCTTTTTGTCTTGTATTGAAAATTGCTCTAAAAAAAACTGTGCAGCTTTACTTTCACTTTCATTTAAAAGTGTAATAAGATTATTAAATAATTCACAACTGCGCTTCATTCCTTCTATTGAAGTGCTAAAACTCTTGATTTCATTAATTAATCCATTGTTGGGATTAGAAAGAAGCAAAAGCGCTTTAGAATTCAAGCCTTTTTGTTTAGAAATCTTATTTAATTCAGTTCCAAAATGAACCAATCCAGAATATTTTCTATTTACCGGCTGTATACAGACTTTACTAAATAAATTTGAAAGCTGCTCAATTATTTTATTTTCCCACTCAATTTGACGTTGCTCACAGTTAATTTTAAGTTGAGCTACCTTATCTTCAGCTTGAATTAAGATCGGAAGAACTTCTTGCTTGATATTTTCAGGCGCTTTACTGAGAGATTCTTTTAACGCAATTAGTTGATTAGAAACTGTTTTAGCATAATCAGCATGGCGCGAAATATCTTCCAATGAGAAATCTGTAGAAGTTATTCTTTCTACTGCCTTACCTAAGCATTTATTTGTTTCAGCTAGGAATTGTTTTCTATAATCACTATTAATTGTCATTATCAACCATATTTTTAAATTAAAATATCGCACTATTAAAAAGACAAACAATAAAAAATGAACTTTACAGATGTCACTAAAAATTAGAATAGATTACTTTCTCACTTGTTGAGAGATTAAATAAATTCCGAAAACAACAAGAGGTACACTTAACATTTGCCCCATGGTAAGAAAGGAACCGATTTGAGGAAGCCATGCGCTTTGTTCCT
>JBGAFY010000259.1:0-2261 GCA_044226975.1 Rhabdochlamydiaceae bacterium | reverse complement strand
CTCAAAAAGTCCAAAAAATCGACAGAATCTGAATTCGTTAACAGTCTCTTACCACCACCAGACATGGAGATTGAATGGAACTATTGATCGTTGGAGTCGGATACGTAGGACTTGTGACAGCTGCTTGTTTTGCTGAAAGAGGGCATCACGTCCTTTGCTTAGACATAGACCAAGAGAAAATCGCAAATCTTCAGAATGGCAAAGTTCCTTTTTTTGAACCTGGTCTAGAAGACCTTGTTAAAAAAAACCAATCTGTCCAAGCACTTCAATTTACAACTGACTATTCTTCCGCAGTAAAACAATCTCGAATTTGCTTCATAGCGGTACCAACTCCTTCTAGAACTGATGGAGCTTGCGACTTGCGCTATGTCATGAATGCTGTAGGAAAAATCGCTGAGTTAATGGATGATCATTTCACGTTTGTCATGAAGTCCACTGTCCCTCCAGGTACTTCGCAGCACGTTAGAGACCATATTGCAGCCATCCTAGCAAAAAGAGGCGTGAATATTGCATTCGATGTTGTCTCCAATCCAGAGTTCCTTAAAGAGGGATCAGCTGTTACGGATTGCTTAAACCCGGATCGGATCATCTTAGGCGTTGATAACAAAAATACTGAAACTCTCATGCGGGAAATTTACGCAGCATTTAACGTCGATCGTAACCGCATATTTATCATGGACCCAGTATCATCCGAGCTCACCAAATACGCAGCGAATGCTATGCTCGCTACCCGTATCTCTTTCATGAATGAAATTGCCCAGCTATGCGAAAAAATTGGCGCAGATGTTCAGCAAGTTCGGATTGGAATTGGGTCGGATGGTCGAATTGGCCCACAGTTTTTAAATCCAGGGCCTGGCTATGGCGGATCTTGCTTTCCTAAAGATTTGCAAGCTTTAATATCCCTAGCAGAGACACATGACCACCCTTGCCACATTCTTCGCGCTGTAGAAACTGTGAACAAATACCAAAAACAATTTCTCGCAAAGAAAATCCAGGAACATTTCGTTTCTCAAGACGGAGCCTCCAACAAAATAATCGCCATTTGGGGCCTTTCTTTCAAACCTGATACAGATGACATTCGTGAATCTCCTTCATTGGAGCTTATCCGTGAGCTACTGCATGCTTCAGCTAAATTAAGGCTCTTTGACCCAGCTGCAATGGCCCAGGCGCAAAAGATTTTTGGTTCTCATCCTTCCATCACCTGGTGTGAGGATGAATATGAAGCGGCAAGAGATGCTGACGCTGTTGTTCTTGTTACTGAATGGAAACGCTTTCGATCCGTAGATTTTTCACGGATCTTGTCATTAGTCAAACAACCGATATTTTTTGATGGAAGAAACCAATTCAGACCAACGGATCTGGCTTCTTTTGGCTTCCATTATTATGGAATTGGAGTCCCACAATCTTCTCCAGGCTTATACGTTCAAGACATTTCAAAGATTGGGATTTCTTGATCCTATGAAGCTGAATACTACATACATAGCCGCTATAGAAGATAAATTAAATGAGCTCTTGGCGGACAATGAGTCTATCCTTCTACAGGCTGCGCGTTATTCGATCTTTACTCCCGGAAAACGGCTTAGACCATTGCTTACATTGTTATCTGCTGAAGCCTTTGGTTGTGACTTAGAAAAAGCCCTCGTCCCAGCCTGTGCGATTGAAATGGTACACACCTATTCCCTAATCCACGACGACCTCCCATCAATGGATGATGATGATCTCAGGAGAGGAAAACCTTCTTTGCATAAAGTCTATCCAGAAGGACAAGCAATTCTTGCAGGAAATTTTCTTTACAACCATGCACTCTACATATTGGCAACTGCGCCCTTGTTGTCTTCAGAAGAACGGTTACAATTGATCCATTGTTTGACGGGGCATTTAGGATTAAAAGGTCTTTTAGGCGGTCAGTCGATCGATCTGCTCGCTTCGGAAAGTCCTCTGGAGGACGATGAGTTTTTTGTCATGCTTGAACACAAGACCGCTAGCCTTATCTGCGCTTGTTTAGAATTTGGCGCAATTTGTGGAGGTGCAGGACTTGAGGCTCAATTGGTGATGAGGGATGTTGGAGTAGCCCTTGGATGCGCATTTCAATGTGTCGACGATCTATTAGATTTTGATCCCAACGAAAGATCATCACTTGCAGCAAGAATAGGTCCTGAGAAAACGCGAAGCATTGCCGAAACTTTATTGCATAATGCAGAGTCTCGATTAAAGCAATTGCCACTGGCTAGTGACAACCTCTTGATTTTGATGCGCTCTAT
>JBGAFY010000258.1:0-2263 GCA_044226975.1 Rhabdochlamydiaceae bacterium | reverse complement strand
TCTGACCTATTTCCTGCTCTTTCTCGTTCATCAGCCGAATGAAATACATCCCGGCGGGCAGACCGGACAGGTCGACGGCCCGATCACGGAATTCGCGGGAGTTAATGACAACACGTCCTTGCGGATCGACCAAACGAAAGGAAGCGGCTTCTGCCGGAAGGTTCTGCCATAAGAAACAACTCCTAGGTAACTATGAAACATTATCTAGAGCTTGCATTGAAAGACAGCTGATAAATTTCAATTAAGATTACTTAATTTAGTAAACGTAATAAGCCGTATCATTAGGTATTTTTGCATTCAAATGCTGACATCTATCGAAATATGTGCAGGGGCTGGTGGTCAAGCCCTCGGATTGGAGAATGCAGGCTTCGAACACCTTGCTTTGGTGGAAATAGATGACCAAGCATGTGCAACATTAAAATCAAATCGACCAAATTGGAATGTTTTGCACCAAGATTTAAAACTTTTCAAGGGTAATGAATATAAAAATGTTGACTTGTTTGCTGGCGGTGTACCTTGCCCCCCGTTTTCCGTGGCCGGAAAGCAATTGGGATCAGACGATGAGAGAGACCTATTTCCTGAAGCTTTACGCTTAATTCAAAAAATTCAGCCAAAAGCAATTTTACTTGAAAATGTCAAAGGACTTTTTTCTCCACGTTTTGATTTATACCGAAGAGGAATTTTACAGCGATTGTCTAAGCTTGGCTATTGGGCAGAATGGCGCTTAATTAACTCTTCAGATTATGGAGTTGTTCAATTAAGACCTAGAACAATTTTGGTCGGATTTAGAAAAGAACTCAACGTCGAATTTGAATGGCCCAAACCCATTAAAAATAAAGAAACAGTTGGCGAACTACTACTTGACTTAATGTCGGAGAATAACTGGAGACACGCAAAAACATGGGCTAAAAAAGCTAATAAAATAGCTCCAACGATTGTAGGGGGATCAAAAAAGCACGGCGGTCCAGATTTAGGACCTACACGAGCTAAATTGGCTTGGGCAGAGTTAGGTGTTGACGGAAGTGGCATAGCCGACCACTCGCCCTCAGACCTCTTCGTTGGAAACCCGAAATTGACCGTACGAATGGCTGCCAGGATTCAAGGCTTTCCCGATTCATGGAAATTTCAAGGAAAAAAAACCGCCGCGTATCGTCAAGTTGGGAATGCGTTCCCTCCACCGGTTGCATTCACGTTAGGCAAAGCAATTTATAAGTCCCTTTTATCTTCTCATAATGAAGAAGCAAGAAAAGTCAAAAAAAGCATATTTCAAGACAGCGAGATCTAAGTTCCACAAGAACTTGATTGCAGATGTTTTAACAATAGACTCTAAGGGTATTCCAAGCAATGCTGATAGCAGCCAGAATTCCTCAAAAAAAATCGCCCAAAGCATTGCTGAACAACTCAATGCTCGAATAGATGAAAAATCAGCAGGACAAACCCTCGGCGATCAATTTGAAAAGCATGTCGAAGCATTTCTTCAAGACACTTTCCTAAGACTATCACATCTACGTCCAGGGAAATTCAATATTAAACAAGTTTCAAGCAGAAAGGCAGAATCGATTTACAAATTCAGTCAATACGAACACCTAAGCTACTTAGCAAAAGCCACGAAAGAAAACCCTCAGTTGGCTGCATCTCTTGGTAATGACTATACGATCTCGCCAGATATAGTAATCACTAGGGAGCGAGAATATGACACCTGGATAAACCGTACTGATACTCTCGTAGACAAATCAATTTCGGTTGACAGTGATATCAGAAAATTGAAGCATGAAAGTGAAATTCTACATGCAAGCGTTTCAACCAAATGGACTATCCGTAGCGACAGAGCCCAAAACTCTAGGTCTGAAGCTTTAAATCTAATTCGAAACAGAAAAGGCAAATTACCTCATATTGTTGTTGTAACCGGAGAACCATCCCCGAGTCGACTCGCATCATTAGCACTTGGAACAGGGGATATAGATTGTGTATACCATTTTGCTTTGTATGAACTAATAATTGCTGTGAAAACACTAGATAATGACGAAGCAACTCAAATGCTCAACATAATGATCGAGGGCAGAAGATTAAAGGATATTTCCGATCTTCCCCTAGATTTAGCTGTTTGATCTTACTATTAATATACTAGTGTCATGTCAAGCATGGACTGACGGATAAAGGCGCTTTAGTTTTATGCGGGCATCTTTTGTAGTGAACTGCCAGTTGATTGCTTTCGTTTTTTTATTCCGATCAATTTGCCATGCGAGCGCTTCCTCGGTTACCG
>JBGAFY010000257.1:0-2268 GCA_044226975.1 Rhabdochlamydiaceae bacterium | reverse complement strand
TGATCTATTACAAAATGAGCTCGCCAGAAGTTAATTTCAAGGGTTGTGAAATTGAATAAGTGTTTTTGGGGTCAAGTTCAAGAAGGAGCCTACCTTCAGGGTCAATTCCAACACATATTCCAATCAAAACCTTTTCTCCGTCCTTTACCTTAATTTTTTCCCCTTTACGAGCTAGTGAATCATTGTAAAAAGCATAAAACGAGCGAAAGCCTGATATAAGAAACTGAGCAATGTCGTGAGATAATGTTTGAGATAAGACCGTAGCGATATCCTGAGGATGAAAATGATGACCTTTTAAGTCTAACAGTGAGGTTGCTGGCTGGTCGATTGTGGCAAGTTGTTCAGGGGTCATATTGATGTTCACGCCGATGCCAATAATGAGAGCGCAATTTTCTTTGCGATCGACAACTTCAGTGAGTATGCCCGCAATTTTTTTTCCAGAAACAAGGATGTCATTTGGCCATTTGATGCAAGGTGACAAGTCATATTCTCGCAATGTCCGTACGCAGGATGTGGCAAGCACTTGTCCTGCATTATGCAAATAGTGGAATCCTTTGGGAACAAAGAAAACAAACGAAGCATAAACGTTAACATCAGGGGGAGAGAACCATGTTTTAGTGCCTCTGCCTTTTCCTCCAGTCTGTTTTTGTGCTGTGATGCAGGTCAATGCATCTTTTGGAAATTCACTTAGATGTTGTTTTGCCCATGTGTTTGTGGAGTCTGTGGAAGTTAAATGGATAAAATTAAGAGGCAAAGACGACATGATCTTCCCATTAGTATTGTTTTTCAGTATAGTCAGGAATAAAAGATACAGCAATCCTTATGTGGCAACATCAATACCTTCGCTATCTCGATTTGCGCACCATACCTATCTTGCTTGGGCTGATGGTGATCAGTTTGCTTGTTATCTCTGCGACAACAGGAGAGATGCAAGAGTCATTTTGGGAAACGCTTTTGACTCCAACTACTGCAACGCAACTTAAATGGTTTGCGATCGGATGGATCGTTTATTTTTTCTTCGCAGGAATAGACTACCGCAAGCTTAGGCAGTGGACATGGCTGTTATATGTGATCGCATTGATCATGTTAGTAGGATTGTTTTTTACTGCGCCTATTCAGAACGTGCAGCGGTGGTACCGCGTCCCATTTTTAGGCATGGCCTTGCAGCCTTCGGAATACGCAAAATTGATAATCGTGATTGCATTGAGCTGGTTCTTTGAAAAGAAAGCTCATATATTGAATTCGCCAATCACAATATTTCAAGCATGCGCGATTGTCTTCGTTCCATTTTTATTAATTTTAAAACAGCCCGATCTAGGAACAGCATTAGTGCTTTACCCAATAGCTCTGGTAATTTTTTATTTGGGGGGGATGAACCGCCGTCTTGTGACTGCAATGGGCATGATAGGCATAGCAGGGCTCATTTTTGTCTCCATGATGTTCCTTGGGTTCATCTCCCATGAAAAATTTCGCCCTGTAGCTACTAAATTTTTGAAAGAGTACCAGTATGAGCGGCTCAATCCCAACACCTACCACCAACAAGCATCGCAAACTGCTCTGGCTTTAGGGGGTGTGACAGGAAGCGGGTGGCACAAGAGCACTTTTACTGGGAGACAATGGCTCCCTGCAGCATCGACTGATTCAGTATTTGCAGCCTTTGGCGAAGAATTTGGACTAGTAGGAATTTTTTTGCTGCTGCTCTTTTTTCTCGGTTTGATTTATTTTAGTTTTCAGGTGACCGCAGTAGCTAAAGACCACTTCGGGCGGCTCCTCTCGGCTGGGATCACTGTGTATCTGGCCATGCACGTTCTGGTCAGCATGGGCATGATGTGTGGATTTTTGCCGATTACAGGGGTTCCTTTGGTCTTAGTGACTTATGGTGGGTCTTCTGTTCTCTCTACGATGATGGCCCTTGGAATTTTACAAAGTATTTATACTAGAAGGTACATGTTTTAATGTTGCCACACTCATTTATTCTACGTCCGTCAATTTGGCTTGGAGAAGGAAAGATCCGCTTGAGCTTAGTTGATGAAGAATTGAGCTTTATCACACGCTGGAACATTTCCCAAAAAGATGGTTCTGGGAAAATTGAAGGCGTTCAAGAAATACAAGTGAAAGGGTTGACAGATGTGATGTTCAACCAATTCATCTTCTCTGACGTTGTAGCAAATAATTTCAGTGTTGACTTAGAGAACCAAGCGCTAGGGAAAGTGACTGGTAAAGGGCTCATTTCAGAAAAACTCATCGCTTGGGAATTTCGTATCCCAG
>JBGAFY010000014.1:0-15041 GCA_044226975.1 Rhabdochlamydiaceae bacterium | reverse complement strand
ACCTCGAAGAATTTCTGAGGGTGCTTAAGGTAGAGGTTACGAAGATGGGACTCGCCGCGCTTGGCAATAGATGTTTCCGCCCACACGCGGAAAATCCGGAATTTGGAGTCGAAGAAATAGTCCTCCAAATTCTGCAGGAATCCAAATGGTTTTAGAGTGAGTCCGACCAGGACCATCAGAGCTTTATCCCGCAAATCGAACGCAATGTACTTGCGGTTGATGTTCACGTAGTTGATCTCCGCCTCGCTCCGCTCGCAAGATTGCGTCGTGATGTACTGCACCTTGTTAAAGAGCGGGTGGGACTCGGTCATTTCTTCGGAAAGCCACATAGTTGTTACCGTGTTATTATATTCTCTATTATTCTAATTATTATTATACATTATTTTGACTATATTTAAAATAATTAATTACATCCAATTCTAGGCATTAACATGCTAATTACTAGTAATAAGGGATATGTGCTTCTAGCGAAACACAGGGAAAATACACATAACATTGTTAACAATCAATGACTTAAGGCGCATTTCTGGAATAACTATTTTCTTTTCCCCAGACGGCGGAGCGCCCCCGGAATGCTGTCAGGATTGAGGGAGATCGAGTCGATCCCCTCCTTAACAAGGAAATCCGCGAACTCAGGGTAATCGCTCGGCGCCTGTCCGCAGATTCCCACTTTGCGCTTCTTGCGATGCGCGATCTTGATCAGCTGCACGATCATCTCTTTGACAGCCCTGTTGCGCTCATCAAACATCGAAGAAAGCTCCTCGGAATCGCGATCGATCCCTAAAACAAGCTGCGTCAAGTCGTTGGAACCGATGGAAAACCCATCGAACCGATCGGCAAATCCCTCTGCAAGAATCACATTCGAGGGGATCTCCGCCATCACATAGACCTGCAGCCCTTTCTGTCCTCTTTTGAGTCCCTGATCCGCCATGACTTTCAGCACCCTGTCCGCCTCTTCCAATGTCCTGCAAAAAGGGATCATGACCACCACATTGGAAAGCCCCATCCGCTCCCTCACCCTCTTGATCGCGGCGCACTCCAGCGCAAACCCCTCTTCATAGCGGGGATTGTAATAGCGCGACGCTCCCCTGAAGCCCAGCATCGGATTCTCCTCCTTAGGCTCGAACGCTTTTCCCCCAATCAAATTCGCATATTCATTCGTCTTGAAATCGCTCATTCTCACAATGGCAGGATAGGGATAGCGCGAAGCCGCGATCTTCCCGATCCCCCTCGCCAGGTGATCGATAAAATACTCTTTTTTATCCCGATATCCCTGCGTCAGCTCGAGGATCTTCTTCCGTTCCTTGGCGTCTTTCACCTTGTCGAAATGCACAAGCGCCATCGGATGGATTTTGATGATATCGTTGATGATAAACTCCATCCGCGCAAGCCCGATTCCCTCGCAAGGCAGCCTCCACCACCGGAACGCCGCCTGCGGGCTTGCGATATTCATCATGATCTTCGTTTTGATCTTCGGCAGTTTTCCGAGCTTGATATTCTGCTCTTTGAAAGCAACGATCCCGTCATAGATGTACCCCTCGTCCCCTTCCGCGCAAGACACCGTCACCATTTGCCCATCTTTGATCACCTTCGTCCCCACATTCGTGCCCACGATCGCAGGAACACCCAGCTCCCGGCTCACAATCGCCGCATGCGACGTTCTTCCCCCATGGTCCGTCACAATTGCCGCCGCCCGCTGCATAATCGGCACCCAGTCCGGCGACGTCATTTCCGTAATCAGAATATTGCCCGTCTGAAACTTATCGATGTCCGACAAATGCTTGATCACCTGGGCCTTCCCTGCAACGATCGCTTCTCCGATCGCAAGCCCCTCGCAGACGACTTTTCCCCGTTTGCTCAAACTATACGTCTTGAAAGCATCTCCCTTTCTCTGCGACTGCACTGTTTCCGGGCGTGCCTGCACGATGTACAATTCATTCGTATTTCCATCCTTTGCCCACTCGATGTCCATCGGCTTCCCATAATGCTCTTCAATCTTCTCTCCCCACAGCGCAAGTTTAAGGATCTCCCCATCGCTCAAGACAAACTGCCGCCTCTCCGCATCCGATGTCGCCACGTTCCTGACCGTCTTCTTGCCCCCGTTCCCGTAGACCATTTTGACCTCTTTGCGGCCCAGCTTCTTTTCCAGCACAGGAACAATCCCCTTCTTTCCCAAAAGAGGTTTGAACACGACATATTCATCCGGATTGACAATCCCCTGCACGACGTTTTCCCCCAACCCCCACGCGCCGTTGATCACGACCACATCCCGAAAGCCCGTCTCCGTGTCCAGCGTGAACATCACTCCCGACGATCCCCTGTCCGATCTCACCATCTTCTGAATCCCAATCGAAAGAGCGATCTTCAAATGATTAAACTTCTTGGCCTCCCGATAAGCAATCGCCCGATCGGTAAACAATGAGGCAAAGCACGCCTTGCAAGCCTCCATCAGCTCCCGGCTTCCCCGAATATTTAAAAAAGTCTCCTGCTGTCCGGCAAAACTTGCCGACGGAAGATCTTCCGCCGTCGCGCTGCTCCTCACCGCCACATCGACATTCTTCGCCCGCGACATCCGGCCAAGCTCCCGATAACCCCCGACAATCTCCTCTTCCATCTTTTCAGGAAACCTCCCCGTGAGAATCAGTTTCCGGATCCCTTTCCCGACCTCCTTCAGCCCCTTCTTCTTCAAATCCCCAACCAGCTCCGCAATCTTTTCATCCAGCCGGTTGTACTCCAAAAATTCCCAATAGGCATCCGATGTCGTCGCAAACCCCTCCGGCACCTTGATCCCCTTGCCCTTCAAAGTCCTCAGCATCTCCCCCAATGAGGCATTCTTCCCCCCAACCAGCGGAACATCCCTGATAGACAGCGTATCGAACCAACGTACAGAGGAAGATTTTTTCGCCATAGAATACCTCGAGCCTTTTCCTCTGTTTACAACCATCCTCAATAATTGTCACTGCGTTAGCTATGAACGGCATGCATTAATTTTACACTTACCCATTTCCTATCGTTAGATCCTACGATTTTGGCGCAACCGGAACACCATTAACAAAAATGACAAAGCACGAGGAACAATTTAAGCAGAGTCATCTGCTACTGACGGACTTTTTTTTGTTGACTATCTCTATGAAAAAAAGTCAAATTCATCTTAAAAAGGGAGCTCGAGCGAAATGAAACCATTAAATGAGATAGTCATTTTCGGTTGCGGCGGTCACAGCAGAAGTGTTGTTGATGTGCTTTTATCTTTTCAGCCTAACACTCAATTGATATTTGTCGACGCAGCAGCAAAAGCCAACGAAGTACTGTTTGGATATCCTGTGCTAACAGATGTGGATTTAAACGATCGGCATTATTTTTTTGCTTTAGGTAGTAATGAAAAACGCCGACAAATCTTCCAGAAAGTGGGGACATTGAAGCTTATTTCCATCTTCTCTCCCACAGCATATATAAGCAGAGAGTCCACAATTGAAAAAGGTGTGTTTATTGGCAACTTCTCCCATGTAGGTCCTGAAGTCAAGATTGGGACAAATACAATCTTAAACACCGGTTGTATAGTAGAGCATGAAGTTGAAGTAGGCCAACATTCACATATAGGACCGCGGGCAGTAGTGTCTGGAAGAAGCAAAATTGGAGATAATGTTTTTGTGGGAGTTGGAGCCACGATCAAAGACTCCGTATCCATCTGTTCAGATGTCACAATTGGCGCTGGTGCTGTAATCGTGAAAAATATTACAGAACCGGGTGTATATGTGGGCTGTCCAGGGAAAAAAATGATGACTTGAACAGTAAATGATTTACGGTCGATAGCATACCTTAATTATTTCATCTGGCATGTAAGGGTTCTCCAAAAATGAAAATGCCAATCTCGGAAAAAAAACATCAAGATTATCATCAGAGAAACTTCTGTTCCCTGTGAGACTCTTATGCGCATTATTAAGGAGTACTCCGTTGATTTTCAACATGTTGCGATGAAGCTATTAAAAAAAACAAAAATGAATTATACAACTGTGAACTTGAACCTGAGGTGATATGAGCCAAACTGTCTCGACGACTTTGCGATTCCCCGTTTATCGCCCATTATTAGGTGAACTGGAAAAAAAATATGTGAATGAGTGCCTTGACTCAACATGGATCTCCTCGAAAGGGAGTTTCATCGAGAGTTTTGAGAAAAAGTTTGCCGAATATATAGGTGTAGAATATTCGACAAGCGTTTGCAATGGCACTGTAGCCTTACATCTTGCCTTGCTTGCAATGGGAATTATGCCAGGAGACGAAGTTATCGTTCCTACATTGACCTATGTAGCATCAGCGAATACGATTGTTCAGGCGGGAGGAAAACCCATTTTTGTCGATTCGCTTTCCTCTACTTGGCAAATGGATCCCAAAGACATTGAAAGAAAGCTAACTCCTCGAACGAAAGCCATCATGGCTGTTCATCTCTACGGCCACCCCTGCGACATGAAGCCTATTTTGGATATTTGTCGCAAACATAACCTTCTTTTGATCGAAGACTGTGCTGAAGCAATTGGAACGTACTATGAAGGAATCCATGTAGGAGGATTTGGAGATATCGCTACCTTTAGTTTTTTTGGAAATAAAACCATAACCACTGGAGAAGGCGGGATGGTTGTATCCAAACATGAGAATTTTCTCAAACGTGCCTATCGGCTTAAAACGCAAGGGGTATCATTAGAGAAACACTACTGGCATGACATCATCGCATATAATTACCGAATGACTAACATTTGCGCCGCAATCGGAGTAGCTCAGCTCGGGAAAGTTGAAGAGATCTTAGCCAAGAAAAGAAAAATTGCACAGTGGTATGAAAAACAATTATCAGGCCTTCCTTTGACTACCGATCGGGAAATTGGAAATGTGAAACATTCGTTCTGGATGTGTTCCATATTATTAGAAAATGGTGAGCAGCGAACTCCTCTTCGCGACTACCTAATGGAATGCGGAATTGAAACAAGGCCATTTTTCTACCCTGTGCATCAGATGCCAATGTATAATTCAGACGATTCATTGCCGACTGCAGAATCGCTATCGAAACGAGGCATAAATCTCCCTAGTTACCCCTCTCTCTCGGAAGAGGATGTATCAGAAATTACACAGAGCATCAGGAGTTTTTTTAGTGCATCCACTCTCTCTTGATTACTTTTCAAAAATCGTAAAAACTCGCTACTTTTGGATGCACCTCGCGTTATCCGATTTGCGAGCAAAGTACCGTCGATCTTTCTTGGGCATTACTTGGGCAATCCTGCACCCTCTCTGCCTTACTCTCCTTTTAGGCTTTGTGATGAGCAGGGTCTTCAATTCCCCTCTAGCTGATTACGCCCCCTATATCTTTTCTGGCCTTATCTTTTGGGAATTTGTTGTTTCCTCGTCGGTAACTGGTAGTTATGCTTTCATAAACGCCGAAGGGTACATTCGGCAGTTCGCGCACCCTCTAGCGATCTACTCCTTGCGGACTACTATTGTTAGTTTTATTAACCTTAGTTTTGCAACCATAGGTTTGCTGATCTGGATTTTCGCATGGAAACCTGAAAACTGTAATGCATCTTGGATTAGCCTTCCCTTTTCCTTTCTTCTCCTCTTCATGATAGGATGGCCTCTTTCGACAATCACAGCTCTAATTACGATCCGCTTTCGAGATTTCTCCCAAATGGTCACGCTCCTTCTACAAGCCCTGTGGTATGTTTCCCCTGTCTTTTTCCTCCCCAGCATGTTTGAAAATGGCAGAATAAAATGGATATTGGACTACAACCCTGTCTATCACCTTTTATGCTTATTCCGAGCTCCCTTATTGCATGGAGAGCTACCTCTTTTTATAAATTATGTTTATAGTCTGGGTACCGCGTTGATATTAGGAATTGCAGCAGTTTTTTTTCTAAAAGCATCTGAGAAAAAGGTGATTTTTTACCTGTGATCAAGTTAAAAGACGTCCATTTACACTATTCGGATCTTGGCCTTCGGGACAACTCCTTAAAATCCCATTTCTTTAAGCTGCTTAAGGGGAAGAAAGAAAAACTCAAGGGTGTCCATGCATTAAAAGGGATTTCTTTCAAAATCGAAGCCGGAGAAAGAGTTGGTATTCTGGGGCATAATGGAGCAGGAAAATCAACCTTACTACGCACGATAGCAGGTCTATATCCCGTTTCTCATGGTATCTGCCAAGTTGAAGGTGAAATTAGGTCGCTTTTTGAGCTAAATTTAGGATTTGAATACGAAGCTACTGGCCGTGAGAACATCCTATATCGAGGCCTTCTTTTAGGACAAACTCCTGCAACCATGCGTATTCTCGAGGAAGAGATCATCCATTTTGCAGACTTAGGATCATTCATTAACTACCCACTTAAAAGTTACTCTTCAGGAATGCTCGTGCGTTTAGCCTTTGCCATATCAACTTTCATTTCCGGAGATATCATTCTTCTTGATGAAGTGATCGGTGCTGGGGATGCTTTCTTTATGAAAAAAGCATCGGAAAGAATGCGTGAGCTTATTTCGTCTGCAAAAATTTTGCTTCTAGTTTCACATGATCTAGCGGCTCTTAGAACTTTTTGCCATCGACTTTTGGTAATGGAAAATGGTTCGATCAATTTTGATGGGGATGTCGAGACTGGGATAGCTTACTACCTTGAAACTCAATCCAAGAGACAAAATCATGTCAACTCTGTGCCTTGAAACAGATAAAATAAAA
Source organism: Rhabdochlamydiaceae bacterium (assembly GCA_044226975.1). Lineage (GTDB taxonomy): Bacteria > Chlamydiota > Chlamydiia > Chlamydiales > Rhabdochlamydiaceae > JBGAFT01. The sequence goes on along the minus strand of JBGAFY010000014.1, from coordinate 8,338 downwards.
ATTGCACCTAGAGCTACTCACAAAAAAGTGAAGAAAATCGCTGTACTTTTACCAGCTCCCCATTTGGGAGGTTCTCTAAGAGGCGCTAAAAACATTGCTAAAATGATCTTTCTGGGGAGTCGATTCCATGACGAACCAGTTGATGTCGTATTTTCTTTCTGCTCTGGTGCTTATGATGCCAAGGAACAATTCAAGGATTTAATCGAGATGGGCATTCCTGCACGCGAGACGAAATGGAGAATGTTCTCCAAAAATGAATTTCGCGCTACTGGCAATTTTCGGCCTATCCCAAAAGAATTAGAATTTAATGACTATGTGATCCCAGAAGATGGTGCGAACAATTTTTGTGAATGTGACTTCTGGCTTTTGGTTTCTGATAGAACAAGCGCCCCATTGGCTCCGATTGTTCCATATGGAATCGTCGTTTATGACTATATTCAGCGTTACATTCCAGAGCTTTGCAAATATTACTCGGAAACCAGCCTCTTTTATTTTTTGGCCAATGCACGGAATGCCTCCTTTGTAATAACAACAACCCCATATACAAAGTGCGATGCTATTCAATACGCTGGAATTGACGCGCAAAAAGTCTTAGTGTTACCGATGGAATTTCAATCCCCTAAATCCCAAAAAACATCGAGTAGAGTAAATGATAGGGGTTACATCGTTTTAGCTACTAATATTACTGTTCATAAAAATCATGTCAGGGCATTCAATGCTCTTGAACGCTATTATCTTGAAGAAAATGGCAAATTGGACCTCTTAATCGTAGGCCAACATACGGAGATGTTTAAAGACGCGTCTGCTACAAATCCTAACCAATACGTTCGAGCCTTGGCGGAAAAGATCCAAATGAGCCCAGTCCTAAAAAAGCATTGTAAAGTTTTAGGCAACTTATCTGATGCTGAATATTATCAATGTCTATCTGATGCCGCCTTTCTATGGCATCCTACTTTGATCGATAATGGCACCTATTGCGTCGTTGAAGCTGCATATTTAAACACCCCTAGCCTTTCCAGCGATTACCCTGGGATGCGGTTTATTGACGAACGCTTCAAACTAAACCTTTTATATTTTGATCCTTACAACATCAGCAACATGTCAAAAAAATTAAAGGAAATGGAAAACACCTATTTAGAAAGAAAAACCTTTCTTCCACCAAAGAGTTTCTTAGAAAAATTCACTGCAGAACAGCTTGCGCCAGAATTCTGGAATTGTATAAGACAAAGGCTTGCTAAATCGATTTTTTGAAGTGCTACAACTGAATTTTACGCGACAGAGAAAACCAAGGAAATAAATCGTTATGCATTTTGTTTGTCCCAAGCAACATAGCACCATTCCAGCCAAACACACACATGTTTTCAATCGTGTAGGAGCATAAGAAATTTGCATGGATGGGACACGCATTAGCAACAGTAAAACTCATTTATTTATGAAAATAGCAGAAAGTCTCCAATCTCATAATTACGTGTAAAAATCATGACAACAATCTGTTCAGAGTTAATTCACAAAAATCTGGTTCTTTCTCATCAGAAAAGCAAAGTTCGCAAAATTGCTGTTTTTTTGCCCGTCGCTTACAGAGGGGGGACATTGAGAGGGGCGAAAAATGTTGCAAAGATGCTATTTTTAGGAAGCAGGCAAAACGAAGAGCCTGCTGAAATCGTTTTCTCTTATTGTTCTGGACAATATGATGCTTCTGAAGATTTCTCGGATTTACTTGAAATGGGAATCAATATCCGCGCGACGACCTGGAGGACAATTTCTAAAAAAGAACTCGATGCTATCGGTCATTTTAGACAAATACCTGATGAACTAACATCGGAGGAGTTCCTTTTGCCAGAAGATGGAATGAACAACTTTTGCGATTGCAACTTTTGGTTCATGGTCTCTGACAGAACAAGTCCACCACTTGCACCTGTTACTCCTTATGGTGTGCTAATCTATGACTACATCCAGCGCTATATCCCAGAACTCGCCATTCAGCTTCACGAAACTACTCTTAAAAGCTTTATCTCAACTGCAAGAAATGCTTCATTTGTCACGGCTACAACACCGAGTACATTAAATGACATAATACAATATGTAGGAATAGATCCCAATAAAGTCTATCTCTCGCCAATGGAATACCATCCTCCAACTTCTATTTCTAGTGAAATTTCTCCTCATGATAACGAATACTTTTTCTGGGCGACAAATCCGGCATTTCATAAGAATTTAGAACGCTCGATCAAAGCCCTAGAGCGCTATTATCATCAAGAAGAGGGATGTTTAGACGCAATAGTTGTAGGAAATAGTATGCACTTGCTCCGCGACTCTTCTTCATCGAATCCCATTCCTTACCTTCGAGCTCTTGCGCAAATGATCGAGACAAGTCCAGTTTTAAAAAATAGGTGCCATATCCTAGGGGAAATCCCCGATCCTCTATATTACCAATATCTAGCTCATGCCCGTTTCTTATGGCATCCAGCTCTCATGGATGCTGGAACGATGTGTGCTGTCGAGGCTGCTTACTTAAATGTTCCATGCTTGTCGAGCGATTACCCTCCCATGCGATTTTATGATGAAAGATATCAGTTGAATCTCCGTTTTTTCGATCCTTATGATATTTCTGACATGGCAAACAATTTGAAAACGATGGAACTAGAGGCTGATGAAAGAAGATCCCGTTTACCAGAAATGATTTTTTTAGAGCAGTTTACTCCAACTCAACTAGCCCTCCAATATTGGTTACAATTCAGACAACATCTAATTAAGGCAGTTTCATGAAACGCAACATCGGTATCTATTTAGGATCTGCACCACGAGAACTCGCTGGAAATCAGGGTATTGTTAAATTACTTATGTCTATCATGCATTCCAAGGAATTCAGGAGTCGCATGGTAGTAGCTCTTCCGAGCTGGAGTCGCAATGAATTTAATAAACTCATCAAGGAATTGAATCTTTCTGGCAATGAAACAATTGAAATCCTCTCAGCGCGAAAACGAAAACCCATTCTGTTATCATTACGAGAATGGGTCCAGCGAATCTTAAACAAACAGAAAAAGAAAAAAGAAAATAAATTAAAATTTGCAAAAAAAACATTCGACGCATTAATTAAAGCTTCAGGAAAGAACATTTTTCTATTCCTTTTAATCTCCCCTCCCCTATTTATTGGGGCATCACTATATTCCATTTACAAGGTTTTTACATTTTGGTTGCCAAAAATTAAAAAAAAGATGCATGCAATCCTGATGCCTCGAATAAAACGTTACTTTCTAGATCCTTTTGACAAACTGAAAGAAAGAGGCCTCGGCTCCCGAATTTTTGCTGCAATGAGAGAAGATGAGACAAAAAAATTGGTCAAGCTCATAAATAAACGCGATGATATCGAACTATGGTACATTCCTACCGGTTATTGGCCTGAAGTAAGTGAAATTAAAAAAAGAAAAGTTATAGCAATTCCCGATATCATCTTTCATGATTTCCCTACAATTTTCTCATCGCATTGGTATTTATGGGATCATGTTTATCAGAATATAAAAAAAACCTTAACTATTGATGCCCATTTCCTTTGTTATAGCGCATATGTTAAAGCAGAACATCTGATGAAGCCTTATCAAATTGAGGAAAACAAAATATCTGTAATCAAACATGGAGTCGACACTCTAGCAATACATCTTAAAAAAGACCGACTCTCTCAAACCGATCAAGCATTGAAAATTCTTGAGGCTTACCAAAAAAAATCACTCAAAGACGATCATTATCTTTCGAATTTTCATCTTCCAAATATGAAATTCCTATTTTACTCTTCTCAGGTCAGGCCTCATAAAAATATAATTAACCTCATTAAGGCTTATGAAATTCTTCTACGAAAACGGTTTATTAACACTAAGCTTATTTTGACCGGGTTGCCACAACACTACGAGAAAGCACACTCTTACATACAAGCCCAGCATCTACAGAATGATGTCATTTCTCTTTTTGGCGTTTCCAGCGAGGTTTTGGCTGCGCTAAATCATCTTGCGGTTTGCGCTGTAAATCCTACGTTTTTTGAAGGAGGGTTCCCGTTTACATTTTGCGAGGCCTACTCGGTCGGCACTCCTTCTGTTATGAGTCGCATTCCTGTAGTTCTCGAAGAATCTACAGACGAGGCGTTGAACTCCCTTATGCTATTTGATCCCTATGATGTAGAAGATATGGCAAATAAAATGGAATGGGGTATCAAGAATAGAGAAAAGTTAGTTCAACTCCAAAAACCTCTTTATGATAAATTTGCATCTCGAAGCTGGGAACTCGCAAGTAAAGAGTATTTGGAAGTGTTTGATAAAATTGCAACTGCGGGAATGTCCAGAAGTTAGCTATTAGTTCCGTAATATGGTAGCAACTCCATTAAGTGAGTGAACACTCTTGGTCCAAACACAATGATTTCACATTTCAGAAGGACTAAAGTGAAATGACCGAATTAATGACTTCTAAATGAAGTTAAATCCACTTTCCGTATTTAGAAAAACCCTTCTTACCATTCAATTTGTTTCCTATGGCGATTCTTAATAAAGATTCTCAAGAAATTTTGCTTTCTTCTGCTTAACATTAGATCCTTTTGCGCTAAACTCTAGTCATCAAGGCTGTTTGAATTATGGATTGTCTGAACTCGCATGTTGGACACAGAGTCTCAAAAAATGAACTGCATATTGAAATGCACGCCGGCGATCGAGAGGTCGCCCTGGTTGGAGGCTATCTGCACAGGCTGGGCATTGTCCATGAAACGAAGAAGTTGGTTTTGTGAGAAGAGGAGAAGCTGGTCCCAAGCGAGTTCTAACGTAAGCCTTTTGAGAGTGCCGGAAAAGCCCTTGTGCCAGCGCAGGCCGGATGTTGCTTCAAAGATCGCGGAAGATGCGCGATAGATGTCATGAACCCCGAGGAGCTTTTCTTTTGTGCCTTCGTTGTCGGCGTCCTGGTGCAGATAGAACTCTCCGTAGAGTAGGCTGATGGCTGTTTTAGCAAACAAGCTGAAGCCTTTGGGGAGAGCATAGTCGCCGGTGAGGCCTGCATACGGGCCAAGGCCGGCGAACTTGTTCTTCATGCGGATCAGGAGCTCTTGTTCCGGCAGGAAGGTTCCGCCGCGGTATTCAATGTTGAACTTTTGGCGGACGGATCCCCAGCGGACGCCGATTTGTGGAGCGAGAGTCAGGGTTTGCGTCGGATGAAAAGGTTTGATCAGGAGAAAATCGATCAGTCCCAGGTGCAGACGCCAATGGGCTGTTGTCTCTTGGGCAAATGACTGGGGAGGTAAGGAGGGAGTTTCCCAGGCCGGCAGAAGGACGCGATCTTCCTTGGCTTTTTCTTGGGCGTCGGTGTGCGTTTGCAGATTGGTGAATTGAAGGAGGAGATCCCACGTGTCGTGAGGAATGCGGTATCCCAGTCCGATGTTGAAGCCGAAGTCCCATTCGAAGGGGAGTTTTTTATTGTCGGCATCCTTGGAAAGGTTCTGTGCGGAAGAACTCTCGATCGCGTAGCTTAAACCCCCTTCCTCGGCTTGCCAGTAGAGCACGGATGCTTGTGTGTAGAAGCCGCGGGTGGGCAGCTCATCTGTATGGGCATAGCAAAAGATCGGAAGTGTGATAAGATAGAGAAAAAATGACTTCGTCATAAAAGGTAGTTTAAGCAATGAGTACATTTTTTCTCTGTCGAATTCTTTTTGTGTCTATGGGGATGTCTCTACCTCTTTGCGCGATGCAGATTTCTTCCGATGAGGCCAATGCCATTGGAAAAGGAATTTTCTTTAATGAATGCAGCGGCAAAGAGGATAGGCTTGTGTGGTGGAACGAGGGAGAGAATTTCTCTTCGCTTGGGATCGGACATTTCATCTGGTATCCCAAAGGTGTTGCTCGCCCTTTTGAAGAGTCCTTTCCCGCGTTGGTGGCTTTTCTGAAAGAAAATGAGGTGAAATTGCCTGTGTGGCTCAATGCGGAAGAAGGGTGTCCATGGAGCGACAAAGCGGCTTTTTTAGCGGAGGGGGCAAAGCGCAAAGAGCTGCAGGAAATGCTGGTAAGAACGATGGCGCTGCAGGCGGTGTTCATCGGGAAGCGGTTTGAATCTGCGCTATCTAAAATCGTTTCAACGATGGGTGAAGAAAAAAAAGAGCATGTTTTAAAACAGATCGCCAGGCTTGAAAAATCTTCTCAAGGGAAGTTCGCGTTGATCGACTATGTCAATTTCAAAGGGGATGGCACATCTGATTCCGAGCGTTATGCAGGGAAAGGATGGGGCTTAAGGCAGGTTCTGGAAGAGATGCCGGAGAATCCGGACAATCCGCTGGAGGCTTTTACGGCAGCGGCGAAAAGAGTGCTGCGGCAAAGAGTGGAGTCGGCGCCGCCCGAGCGCCATGAAGAGCGCTGGCTCCCGGGCTGGCTTGCGCGAGTGGACCGCTATCTGAAATCCTGAGGCGAGAATACGGTCTTGTCTTTCATTTTTTCCAGGCGCTTGTCGACCTCGGAGATCTCGTTAAAGCCGGTGCTCTTGCGGATGATGTTTCCTTTGGAGTCCAGGATCACAAGAGTGGGCACTGCGCGGATCTGGTAGGCGCGGAAGATCTCTTCGGCGCGGTCGGCATTGACCTTCAGGAATTTGATCTTGCCGCCGAACTGCTTTGCCCAATCGTCGTAAACAGGGCTGAAGGTGCGGCAGGGGCCGCAGTGGGTAGAATAAAAGTCGACGAAGACAGCGCCGTCGGCCTCGCGGATTTCTTTATCGAACTGCTCTTTGGAGCTGATCTCGATGACTTTTCTCGCTTCAGGCTTGATCTCGGCTTTCGCAAGGGCTTCCTTTTGCTGAGACAGGGCGGCGCTTGAGGCAAGGTACTGCTGTGCCTGCATCGCTGCCTTGGCGGCGTCTCCGGCTGCGGATATCGCCTGCTTGAACTCGGGATCGGAAACATCTCCGATCGCATAGACTCCTTCGACGGATGTCTGCTGGTGTTTTTTCAGGACGATGTAGCCGCTTGGATCCAGCTCGAGCTGATTGCGGAACAGTCCGGAATTGGGAAGAGCTCCGATCGCAAGGAAGAGAGCGTCGGTCTTAAGCTCCGATGCTTGCCTGGAAGCAGTGGACTCGAGGAGAAGGTGGGTGACCTTGTCTCCATCACCTTTGATTTCCTTCACAATTGTTTTGTAATGCACTTCGATATTGGGACGGGAGAGGATCTCTTTCATCCTTTCCTTCTCTACAGAGCGGAACTCATCGCGCCGGACGATGAGGTGCACTTTGGAAGCGATGTTGGAAAGGTACTGGGCCTCGATCAGGGCACTGTCCCCTCCTCCAACAACGGTGACGACCTTGTCTTTGTAAAGGGAGCCGTCGCAGACGGCGCAGCTGTAGACCCCGCGCGACCAATATCCGCCCTGTCCCGACTCGCCGGGCACGTTGAGCAGATTCGGAGTGGCTCCGAGGGCGATGATGACAGATTGGGCCTTGTAGCGCTTGAACTGCTCGGTAGATCCGATGATCTGCTTGGTGGTGATGAGGAAGGGGCGTTTGGACAAGTCAACGGAAACGACGAGTTCGGGCTGCAGGATCGCGCCGTTGAGCTCAGCCTGATTCCTGACTCTGTCGCCCAATTCTACGCCGGAGATCGACATTTCCCCTGGCCAGTTCTGGACATTGTGCGACTGGGTGATCGTCCCTCCAATGGACGGCCCTGTAATGACGACAGGAGTGATGCCGGCTCTGGAGAGGTAGACCGCGGAGGTGAGCGCGCCGACGCCGCTTCCCAGGATGACGACCGGGTGCTCCTCTTCCTGCACTTCGGCAGGCAGCGCGGAGGTAAAGGGAAGGATCAGAAGGTTGAGCAAAACAAGAAACTTTTTCATGACATCACTTAAGCGATAATTAAGATCGCCCTCTTTAGTTTGGAAGGGAAGTATAGCACGGGGAAGAATTATGGAAAGACAACTAAAACTTTTAAAATTGAGATAGGCTCATTGCAATTTCCCGATCAAACCTCTATAGTGGAGACGGTTAAATTTGGGGTAGTGGATCCATGTTAAAGATATTATCCGAGCAGGAATCCGTCTCCGACGGCCTGGACGAGATCCTGGTCCGTGCCGAAGAGGCGGAGGAAGTTCCTCCCGAACCCGAAGGGGGCATCCCGCGGCAATGGCTCCCCGGTCTGATCCGCTGGCCAGTGCGGGTTTTACTGCTACCGACGATTTTGATCGATTTAGCCGCGCAGAGAATCGCGCGGATCATTGTCCGCACGCCGTTTAAGAAAGAGGGCAAATGTCTCAAAAGAGGCAACTGCTGCCACTATATCCTTGTTCCCGAAGCGAAGGGTTTTTTAGGAAGGCTATTCTATTTCTGG
>JBGAFY010000256.1:0-2297 GCA_044226975.1 Rhabdochlamydiaceae bacterium | reverse complement strand
TCGGCGCTGCCAAGCATCTTCTTCGTTTCGTCTGTCAATTGCTTGAGATCGGTTTTCCATTGCGGGGATTCACTCATAATCCCTTGGTAGACCTTGTAAAAGGATTTCTGGAAATTATCTAGCTGAAGGATCGCAGGGGATGCCATGTTAAACTCCTTATTAAGGGGGACTGATTTCTATATGAATATACATAATACTGTAAAATCGTCATTAAATCAATCAAAACAGCTAAATAAATCATTAAATTAGCCATTATTTATTTGATTTAAAATTCAAACTTTAAAATTTCACCATCTAACCTCGTAAAAGCCGCGCATTTTAAAACTAAGGCAATCATAAAACAAACATTTTCTTCAAATAATTGAGACCAAAGCTAAAGGAGGAATGAAGAAGGTAGGTCGTCAAAACATAGCGTCAACACAAGACAAATTAAACAATGGAACGCAAAAAAAATCAGCCGAGCGTTCAAGGTCTTTAAGATGGACTCGAAGCATCGACCCTCTCCTTAAAAGGGAGGGTTAAGTCTAATCTAGCCAGCATTATCCAATCGTTATGGGCATGTTTGTAAGAGAGTTGCTTGATGAATGCACTCGAATTTTCCGAATCTTTGCGGGTGCAATGAGTTCCTTGTTGCACCAGAATTGCACCTTCTCGATGGAAATATTATGTTTTATCTGCGATAAACTGCCATCTCATCTTCAACTTTCTGGAGATAGTAGAAAATAAAAAGAGGCTTTGAATGATTAAGCATTTATTTACTGTATTCAGTCTGTTGACTATTGCAGATGAGCAACTTAAAGAAATCTCCGCGCCTTTACGTCCTCAAGAGCCAAAAAATTCCATTTCTTACGATGCAGAAGAAGTTAAATACTCTAACTTGACTGCAAACGTGACCTTGGCTGGCACTTTAACCCTTCCCAGGTCGGAAAAACCATCTCCTGCTATTTTACTCATTGCTGGCTCTGGCCCAATTGATCGTAATGAAACTGTATTTGGACACAAGCCTTTTTTGGTCTTAGCTGACCATCTTACAAAACAAGGTTTTGCAGTATTACGCGTAGATAAGCGTGGGATTGGGCAATCTACAGGAAATTTCGACGTTGCGAATAGTGAAGATTTTGCTGCTGACGCATTGGCTGGTGTCGAATATTTGAAAACCCGGAAGGAAGTTGATGCAAACCGGATAGGTTTGATCGGTCATAGCGAAGGAGGGCTGATTGCTCCAATGATAGCGATTAAATCAAATGATGTAGCTTTTATCGTGTTGATGGCAGGACCATGCGTCACTGGTGAAGCAATTCTTTATGCGCAAGAAGCTCTCATTTCTCGTGCTATCGGAATCACAGAAGAACAGATAAGCCATCAACTTGATTTTCAGCAGCAAGTGTTATCTGTAATCAAAAGTGAGTCTGATCTTGAAAAAGCTGAAATACTGCTACGAGAAATCGTCGCAAAACAATTGGCCAATCTACCTAAAGAGGAGCAACAAGCAAGTGCAGACGCGATGGAAGCCCAAATGAAGCGTTGCAACTCAAGATGGTTACGATATTATTTGACTTACGATCCAATGATCTCATTAAAGCAACTTAAAATTCCTGTTCTAGTGGTTATTGGCGAACTCGATTCACAAGTTTCTCCAAAACAAAATCTTCCTGTAATCACTAAAATTCTTGAAGAATCCGGGAACCGAAACTTCAAGGTTATTGAATTTCCAAAACTGAATCATTTTTTCCAAACATGTGAAACTGGATCTATTTTAGAGTATGGAAAAATTGAAGAAACTATTGCACCTGTAGTTTTGGATGCCCTGTCAGGTTGGATTTTGGAAACAACTGCAAATCTTCAAAATAAATCGGCTCCATACAAGAAGTAATTATTGAGAGAGGATTGACCGAACAGAGAGCTAAGCGCTCCCCGATCAAAATAGCATTTTTTCCAAAACAAAGACATTTCAAAAATCGGCCTCGGAAGCTTTTACACAGCGCAGGATCAACTCTTGAACATTTTCGGCATGTCTCATCATAACCAGCCGGGCGATCAAACCTTCTAGATGGACTCCTCACACGCGGGCGACTCCGTCGTCCCGTCCCTCGAGCCGGCTGACGGGCAAGCCCGCTTCACTTCGAGTCCATACGCAAGACACACTGTGTCTTGCTCAAGTCTCATAGACAAAAAAAAACCAGCCATCAGGCTGGTTTTTTGTCTATGAGACTTGATGGACTCGAACCATCGACCCTCTCATTAAAAGTGAGATTCTCTACCGACTGAGCTAAAGTCTCGTAAAATGTAAGTGCTCT
>JBGAFY010000255.1:0-2301 GCA_044226975.1 Rhabdochlamydiaceae bacterium | reverse complement strand
ATGCCAATGAGCTCGATGAAGACATTTTCAAAGCCCTCAAAGCCGTCCAAATGTTGGGAATTCCAGTCTTAGACCAATCTGTCTTATTAAAGGGTGTGAATGATTCCAAAGAAACTTTAAAAGATTTGTTCTCCAAACTGGTCGAGCGTGGGATTATCCCCTACTACATGCACCAACTTGATCGTGTGGAAGGTGCCGCCCACTTTGAAGTAGCTCAAGACACTGCGATTGCACTCTTTAATGACCTACAAGCACTACTGCCAGGTTATGCAGTTCCTAGGCTCGTGCAAGACATTCCCCATAGATCATCTAAAACAGCGTTATACCGACCGTAAGTCGCCTCATATTTTTAATATTAGGGGATTTACGATCGATCAACCGCGGGAACTTTCGTGCGGCCCAAATCCGATTTTTGAATCACGTTCGATATATACCCTTTCTGAAATGTGCATTTATTTTTTAGAAAGAAATATTACATACGATCCAAAGTTTTCAGACCTAAAAGATTAAGCCCCTGACGCAGTACTCGAGCAGCTGCCTCACAGAGGAAAAGTCGGCTATTTTCTTTAGGGTCACCTTCTACACGACAGTCGCGGAAAAAGGCGTGGAATTTTTCTGCAAGCTCATAGAGATACTCGCATAAACGATGGGGGAGTAGATCTCGAGAGACAGCTTCAATAGTCTCTGCAAATTGAATAAGGTGCAACCCCAGAGCTCTTTCACTAGGATGCTCGAGAATAATCTGAGAACTTAAAATGGTCTCAACCGATTTACCTACTTTACGTTTAATGCTTTGGATGCGGACGTAAGCATACAGAAGAAACGCTGCGGTATTGCCTTCAAATTTAAGCATGCGCTCATAACTAAAAACATAATCTTTTACGCGGTGAGAAGAAAGATCGGCGTATTTGACAGCATCTATTCCCAAAACTTCTGCCATTTCCTTCAATTGCTCTTGCGACAATTCTGGCATCCTTTCAGCTAAGATCACAGTGGCATGTTGGACTGCTTGGTTGAGCAAGTCAATTAGTCTCTCAGTTTCTCCAGAACGTGTTTTGAATTTTTTCCCATCAGGGCCTAGCACAACACCGAATCCCACATGCTCAATCAGAACTTTGCTTGGATCATAAAAGCCCGCAAGCGCTGCTGTCTTGAATACCATTTGAAAGTGAAGGATTTGCCCTGCATCGACAACACAGATAATGCGCTTCGCTTTTTCTATATCAACACGATGCCGAATACCAGCTAAGTCGGTTGTGGCGTAGTTATACCCTCCATCAGACTTTTGCACGATCAATGGCAAAGGTTCTCCTTCCCGGGTCTCAAAGCCATCGAGGAATACGCATTTTGCACCATCTGAGATCTGAAGCAATCCACGCTTCTCAAGTTCCATGACAATTTCAGGCAAATAAGAATTATAAAAGGACTCGCCCCGTTCCTGAAGCTTAACATCTAAAAGATCATAAATCTCTTGGTAAGCTTCCCTAGAGATCGCACAAATTATTTTCCAGGCAGCTAGAGAATGTGGGTCTCCTCCCTGAAGTTTAACAACTTGTAGCTGTGCAGACTTTTTGAATTGAGGATCTTCATCGAATACTTTTTTTGATGCACGATACCATCCCATTAAGGTCTGCAAATCCGTTTTTTTTGATCCATTGAGTACTTCGGGATGGAATTCTTGCATGTATGCAATGAGCATTCCAAACTGAGTTCCCCAATCGCCGATATGGTTGAGACGGAGAACTTCATAACCTAGAAATTCAAATAATCGCGCCAAAGAATCGCCGATTATTGTCGAACGCAAATGCCCAACATGGAGCTCTTTGGCAACATTAGGAGAAGAAAACTCAACAATCACTTTTTCAGTATGAGCAATCGGAGGAACCCCTAGCCTGGGGTCTTCTACTAATGCTTCAATTTTTTTTGCAATATATCCATCAGACAATGTGATGTTGATAAAACCCGGACCTGCAATTTCAATCTTATCAATGAATAATGACCCGTCGCTAAGCACGCGAGAAAAATGAGAGGCGATTTTCTCAGCCACCTTTCGCGGAGGCTCTTTTAAAATTTTTGCAAGTGGAAGCGCATTATTGCATTGATAATCGCCAAAAGAGGGATTTGCATTCTTGGCAAGCTCAGGCTTTAATGCTTCGCTCTCTAAATTAGAGAAAGATTTTTTGAGTGCATCAAATGCATAATCGTTGAGCGTCTGTATCAGTGATTTCATTATTAGACCTCTTGCGTAACTAATGTTCTGTCGATTTTCGAGTTCTTTTGCGCCGATTTTCGACTCAATTT
>JBGAFY010000254.1:0-2324 GCA_044226975.1 Rhabdochlamydiaceae bacterium | reverse complement strand
GTTGTCGAAGGAGAAAGGCTCATTGCTAATAGAGGAAAGGAACTGAATGCAGCTAGGAAGCAAAGAATTTTCATTTGAGTCACCTTAAAAAAAGCACAAGCATAGACTAAAGAATGTTTTTGATTAAAATTTTTTGGAATTAAGGGCGCTTCGCGCAACAAAATAATCATAATTTTCTTTGCGCGAAGCGCCCTGGAGTGCGTGCGCTCTGCGCCGCCCTTAATTTAGCTTTCTGAGGATTTTAAGATGTGTGAATGCTGTTTTTTTGTAAAAGGTCAGCATATGAGATTCGCGCAATAGGCGTTTCTGCCAAGGTGTTTTGTTACGGGCAGCTTCTGCAACATTGCGTTCGGTGATTGCGTTGAAGATTTCCCAAAGGGGCTTGATGATGACACGGTAGCCGAGCTCTTCATGGATAAGTCTTCCATAGAGTTCTTCTTCGTAAGGGGGTTCATTGTGGATTTCTTTGGTCCATTTTTGGAGGGCTTCTTGCCACGAGCCACAGTGAACAATTATTTTTTGTAGGCTCATGGTTAATTCGTTGATGATGCGCTCAACATCGGCCTTTGATGTTTTGACAGGGGTTGCATTTTGTAAGAGTGTGTGGATGCTCCCTTTATTATCGATACCTTTCTGCAAGAACTTTTGCTTCACTTCTTCAAGGGGCATATTGGGAACTCCTTCAAATCCGATCCCACCTTCTGTTGCATTGATGAATTTTTGGGAGGGGAATTCTTTCGCGATCATCCCAATTTGCATTGCGGAAAGTTTCCATTCTGATTTGGTAAAGACGGGGTTTCCATTGATATCTTGAAGGGCTATACGGTCTTGCGCTTCTTGGTAATTTTCTGCTTTGCTGACGGATTCGGCATAGTATCTACCTGCAGTATAGCAAAGGTCCATCCCTACAAAAATGATGGGGTTACATCCGAGAAGGGCTGCTACACGCGTACAGACGTCGCTAACAGTGAGGATGGTACCAAATGTGTTTGGATCTAGTTTGAGGCGTTCATTGGCCCAAGTCTCAAGAGGGATGCCCCCTGTGGGAGGTAGACATACTTTAGGTCCATCAAATAGGGAAATGATCTGGGAAGAAGCGCGTGATTGGAACAAGAGAGGGGCTTCAAAGGCCTTATGTGCGGCAAAGCGCTCAAAGGGAGGGTCAGGGTCCACAACAGCACAGAGATCTGGGATGATCTGGTTGTTCCCCAACATTGTGATGGCAGCACCGCCTGCGAGGAGCAAGGCGTTTTGTCCGAGGTCTTTTAGAAGGTGGATATTTTTTTGGATTGATGGGCCAGCTCCCACGATGATCGCCGGAATGTCGCGGCATTTTCCATGCAAGCTTTGGAAGTAGCATGCAGAAGAAATATCGAAGAGGTTTTCATAGATATTGCGGTAATTTTTATCTGCCATGAACAAATGGGCGATGACATGATAATGAGAATTTCTGCAGATTTCATCGAACATGTCTTTGAACCAAAAATAAATGGGGGCGAGTGCTTTTGCATAATAGGGGAGTGCTGAAAAAGTATCTTTTAGCCCAAAAAATGCATAGCTAAGGCGCACACAAAGCTCGACGGCATGGTTTTCTTGGGCCGGATCGAGTTGAACGTGTTCAATGCGGACTTGAGGATGATTTAATATGCGCTCTGCATGTGGTGATTCAAGGAACCTTTTGATCACATGGAGATCTGGTTCGAGGAAAATTAAATAGTGGTCGCGCGCTTTTTTTAGCCATTCTTCTGCTTCAAAGAAAAGATACCCTAACCCTAGGCCGAACATGTAAACAGTTTTAGGATTTTCTTTTAAAATCGAGTCCCACAGATTTTTTTGTTCTTCGCGAAGACCTTTTGCAGGATAGAGAAATTGAGGTGGATCAAGCCGAAGGTCCTTGAGATTTTCATCTCCATCTTGAGTTTTGACAATTTCTAAGCATGAAGCATTGAGGAATTGTAATCTCTGTATGAGGTGGGGGGCTTTTACTCCATATAACTGGAGATTGTTTTGAAAATCTGAAAGGGGCATAGCGTTTTTTCTCATTCCCGAAAATTCCAGGCTTAGATAAAAGTGTTTGAATTGTCAACCATAAGAAATAATGTCAAAACATAATAGATACGCAAAGCCCAAGAAAAAAAAGCGCAAACTTCTGTTGTTTGTGATTGTTGTCTGTCTTATGGGGGCATTTGTTTTTCATAAAGCTCTATTTACATCTGCCATCAAAATTGCGGTGCGTTGGTCGCTTGGGTTGTCATCTCATGAGAAGATCTCAATTGCACGTTTGGAATTTCAGGGAAAGCGCTTCTTATTGAAAGAGGTCACAT
>JBGAFY010000253.1:0-2324 GCA_044226975.1 Rhabdochlamydiaceae bacterium | reverse complement strand
GAGGTAGCTCCAATAGCTGCTTGATGTGCTTGCGTTGTTTGTGGGAGGAGGTGTGATGATAGGGGCTTGAACGTAAAAATTCTCTGTTGACATAACAAATTTAAAATAATATTTTATTAATCAACCATTAATTTTGATTTTATAAATTATTAATAACAAGGAAAATTTTTATGACGTCATTTGATGACCTATTGAAAGTCGCAAAAGTTCTCAATAGCCCAGAAGGGTGTGCTTGGGACCGCAAGCAGACGTTTAAATCTTTGCAACCTTACGTGCTCGAGGAGGCGCATGAAGTCGTCGATGCCGTAGATGCAGGTGATGATCATAAGATCGTGGAGGAGCTTGGAGATTTGCTCTACCAGGTGGTTTTTTATGCAGAGATTGCTGAAAAAGAAGGGCGTTTTACATTCGACGACATTGCGAACACCCTAAGAGAAAAGCTTATCCGACGCCATCCTCATGTCTTTACTGAAAAAAAGACGCAAGATATCGAAGAGATCACGCAAAAGTGGCAGGAGATCAAACAATCGGAGTCCCTGCATCAAGATCGAAAAAGCGCTTTAGATGGAATTCCAAAAGGCATTCCCTCTTTGATGCGCGCACAGAAAATCATCAAAATGATCCTTAGGAACAATCCGGATTTCTTTTCAGAGAGCAAACGACATCATACACCGCTTTCAGAAAGCGTATTGGGGCAACTCATTGTTGATAGTGTGTTAAGCGCAGAAGAATCAGGGATTGATGCAGAAGGTGCACTTCGAAGATCTCTACAGAATATGGAAGAAAGTTATCGAAGCAGCGAGAGATAGATTTTTTTCTTAGAAACTTATTGTCTCCACTTGTTATTTTGTTTTTCAAACAAGGACATCCATGAGAATTTCCAGACGGCTTCTTCTTGCAACAGGACTTATTACAAGTTGCCTTGGGATCGAGAAAGGATGGGCGCATGATCCACACCTCTATCTTTATGGAGATTTTCTCTATATCTTAAGACAGGCGCTCCATAGCAAGCCCATTGTTGTGAAGGTAGACACTGAAAAAAGTGGTTCTAGCACTGCAGTACCCAATCCCACCGACCCAAATTTGCTCAATTTAAAAGAAGCGAGAAAGTTGGGATATGTGGACAGGAAGATGAAAACAGGGAACCTGATCAACCATTTTGAGTTTGAACCAGGATATCGAGTAGGAGGGTGGCTTTCACCAAACCACCATTGGTCTTTGGAAGGGAATTATTTTTGGATCCATGAGTGGAAAGGATCAAAGTATAAAAAGGGGAATAGCAATTTGATCTTCCCTTTTAGAAACCTTACCTACACGCATGATTTTTTCGATGCCGATCGCGCTAAAGGGAGTTATAAATCAAACCTTTGGGGAGCTGAAGCAAACATATGGTGCCATTTGACAGCTCGCCGCGCTGATTATTTTTCTTTTTCAGTGATTGGAGGGTTCCGATATTTCAACCTCGACGAAAGATTTAAGTTGAATATGACAAGGCAACACTCTACTAGCTCTTACAAAATTAAGACTGAGAACCATTTAGGGGGAGCTCAACTAGGTTTTAACCTTCAAGTCAACCCAACTAAGGTGCTTGTTTGGGAAGCTATCCTCAAAGGTGGGCTTTATGCGATCAAAGGAGAGCAAAAGACTTTTCTCGGAGATTTTGCCAATACTGTTGTTCTTAGGGATCAGAAAAACTCGGCCTGGAATCTTGCCACTAACTTAGAAGGGATAGGAACAGTTGGGCTGCAATTGGCTTCATGGTTTAATATTCATATTGGATATGAAGTTCTTTATCTTAGCGGATTGGCGCTTGCACCTGAGCAGATCGATACGCACACTGGGCCAAAGAGCGGACATCATATGCGCATGAATGGCAACGCTCTTTATCAAGGGATTGTTGCAGGGGTAGTGCTTAGTTTTTAAGAAAAAATTGGGCATGCTCGTCTGTCTTACATGTTACTAATGTCAGTCATAAGAGCTCTGTAACGGATATCAACGCAAAGACGCCAGGACATAAAGACGCGAATTGCGCGGCTTTGCGTTAAATATTTATAAAAGCTGAATTGCGAAAGAAGTCTAAATGTGTGGAATTTATTAGATAAAAAAAGAGCCGGAGATCGCCCCGAGCATCTGCGTTGTCCTTAAGACTGCTACCTTCCGGTCCTGATCTGGTTCGGACTGCTAGATTCCCGAGAACCCCCGGCAAAACACAAACTACAGTATACCCCTTCTTAAAAAAAAGGGGTAGTCAAAATATTTTATATGTCTTTTTGCGCCGTTCTTGAGAAAAGGTCTTGAGGGTTGCGGATGCTCTCTATCTTTGA
>JBGAFY010000252.1:0-2331 GCA_044226975.1 Rhabdochlamydiaceae bacterium | reverse complement strand
TCTTACAATGCTATATTTTGCGCAGGTTGCTAATCAAGGTTTCATTTACGCATTCATGTTTTTGATGCCCGATCTTTTATTAGAGCGCTCTAGTCATAAGTGGTTGTGTCTGGGAGGAGGACATTGTTGTTTCATCCTTGGTTCTGCTTTGACAATGGTCCCGGCAGGCATTTTATGCGACCGTTATGGTCAACGGAAAATTTTGCTCACGGTGATTTGCGTAGCCACTCTTCTACTATATATTTTCCTGCATCAGCCTCTTACTAGCCTTGTAGGTAATATCCTTCTTTTAACTACTCTTGGTGCTTTTTTAGGAATTGTCAATCCTATCATCATTTCTTGGGGAAATTATCTTGTTCCTCAAAGTCCAAGCACAGTTTCCGCAATTCTAATGGGTTTTGCATGGTGTGTAGCCAATTTCGGGCCTACATGCGCTGGTTATGTCTGTGGCCTGTACGAAAAAAACTCCTATTTGATGACCCTAAGCGGGATGGGATTTTTGCTGTTTATCATCGTTTTCTTAGTCTTTTTTCTACCCGATCCACGCAAAGAACTGGCATTACAAGCACGGACGGCATCAGAGTCAGACCCTCTTTGACATATAAGAGTCTCTTCTCATAGTATCCGCATAAAAGACATCTTGCTTAATTAAGGGTTCGTCGCTTTTCGATTCAAATTGCAGGGGTAATATCGCAAGTTAATATTATCCCTGTAAATTGAATCGAAAAGCGGCCAAAATAATCTCGTAAATCGACGAACCCTTAATTACGCAAGACGTCTAAAAAATGGTGTCTATGGCTGAACGTCCGGTTGAATGTGGAAATTGCAAAAAACCTATTTACGTCACATATAAAGAGATCATCGGTGAAACGGTGACAGTGACTGAAATGTGCTCTGAGTGTCCTGTCTTGAAGGAAAAACTCTACGGCAGTAACCCTACCCCAACTTCTTCGGAAGGCAAACCGATTGAAACAGGCATTTCATGTGTCAATTGCCGCACTCCCCTCGACTCAGTCCTTATGGGAAATCCTCTTGGGTGTACAGAATGTTATGAAGTCTATGGAGACCTTCTTATAAAAGAACTTGCGCATGGAGGACAAATCCCTGCACGGACAAAAAAAATTCTCGAACAAAAAAAGAACGAACCTCTCCATTTGGGAAAAACTCCTACCCAACCTGCACAGATCACTCCTTCAAATCAATTAAAGGCCCTGAATGAAGCACTTAACGAAGCATTAAAAAAAGAAAATTATGAACAAGCAGCTTGGCTTCGGGACCAGATAAAAGCCTTGACGGGGAAAGCCAATGACAGAAAAAACTGAACTTCCATCTTCTTTGCTCAATCATATTCCTTGGGAAGGGAACACCAAGCCCCTATGGCCTGTCACAGCGTTCACGCTCAAACGCAATCTTGCGCAATATCTCTTCCCACCAAAAATGAACGAATCTCAAATGAGACAATCTCAAGACTTGATCAAATCTGTCTTAATGAATGCGAAAATATTAAAAAATCCAGTCTTCCTTCCCGCAGAACAGCTTTCGACATCTGACAGAGAATTCATCAGTGAATATTTCCTAGGCACTGGCAGCTTTCAAAACGTTGCACCTGGGCAGGGATTTATCGTCGATGACGATGCACGCTTTCTCGCTACAATAAATATCGACGACCATCTTCATCTGGAAATGCTCGACACACAAGATACATGGGACTCAACGTGGAACATGCTCTCTGCTTTAGAAAGTTCTCTTTCAAATGCTTTTTCTTATGCTTTCTCCACTAGGTTTGGGTATTTGACATCCGATCCAGCTTCTTCTGGAACAGGTCTGACAGTCTCCTCATTTATCCATGTTCCAGCCCTCATTCATTTAGGAAAGCTTTCTGAGGCCCTGCAGAACCAATCAGAAGAAAATGTGATTGCCGCAGGACTGCTCGGCGGAATGGAGAACTTGATCGGAGATTTGCTAGTTCTGCGCAACAGATATAGTTTAGGCGTCTCAGAAGACTCTATTCTCCAGGCTGTCCATACGTTTTCTATGAAGCTTGTGCTAGCAGAGAAAACGCTGCGAACCAATTTAGAGAAGAAAGCAAGTGATGAGCTCAAAGATAAAGTGAGCAGGGCTTATGGCCTCCTCGTCCACTCTTATCAACTCCAGACCAAGGAAGCATTGGATTACTTAAGCATGATCAAGCTTGGGATCGACGAAGGCTGGATCAAAGGGATCTCGGATCAAAAAATAAATACCGCTTTTTTCCAATGCCGCAGATCGCACCTCCCTTACGTCATTAATCAGAAGTCCCTTAGCCTTGAAGAAGTCCCCCTCAAACGCGCT
>JBGAFY010000251.1:0-2334 GCA_044226975.1 Rhabdochlamydiaceae bacterium | reverse complement strand
AGGGAAACCGATCGGCGGAAAATGGAGCTTCGATGTTGAAAACAGGAAAAAGCTTGGAAAAGAGGTTCAAATTCCTAAAAATCCAAGATTTGCCCAGACAAAAGAAGTAAAAGAGGCAATTTCCTACGTGAACAGAAAGTACCCTAAGAACCCAGGATCCTTCAGCTCTTTTAATTACCCAACGACTCATTCTCTGGCGAAAAAAGCCTTAACACAATTTCTTAAATATCGATTATATCACTTTGGGGATTATGAAGACGCGATTGTCCATAACGAAGAAATTTTGTTTCATTCCTGTCTCTCACCTCTTCTCAATGTAGGGCTATTAACTCCTCAACAAGTCATTGATGAAACAATCAAATTTTCTCAAAAGCACAAGATCCCAATGAACAGCCTTGAAGGGTTCATTCGACAATTGATCGGTTGGAGAGAATTTGTTCGCGGCGCTTACCATGCAATTGGCCATAAACAGAGAAAGGGGAATTTCTTTAAACACAATCGTAAAATCTCCAAGGCATTTTATGAAGGTAGCACGGGGATTATCCCCATCGATACGACGATCAAAAAGCTCCTGAAAAATGGATATTTACACCATATTGAACGGCTGATGTTGTTAGGGAATTTTTTCTTGTTATCTGAAATTTCTCCAGATGAAACTTATCGTTGGTTTATGGAGCTATTCATTGATTCTTACGATTGGGTCATGGTCCCAAATGTTTACGGGATGAGTCAGTATGCTGACGGTGGGATGTTGACAACGAAGCCCTATTTTAGCAGCTCCAATTACATCCTCAAAATGAGCGATTTCAAAAGAGGGGACTGGTGCAAAATTTGGGATGCTCTTTTTTGGAGGTTTTTGATTAAACATGAGAAGTTTTTCGCGACGCAGCCAAGGTTGCAGATTTTACATCAGCTAGCGAAAAAGAAGAAAAAAGACCGAGAATTATATAATTTGGGTCAAAATTTTTTAGATCAGGTGTTCTCGCCTTCAAGTTGACTCATGTTTGTAAGGGGAGAGAATCAAAACGGGGCTTGGCTTGTTCGCAGGGCATTTAGCCTATCAAAACCGCATGAAAATTGACAAATGCAATTTTTAACCATTTGTCCAGGCTGAACTAAGGATGATGTTGTTTAAGTGATAGGGTTTGGGTAGGAAATAAAAGTGGGGCAACCTGGACTTGAACCAGGGACCAGCGGGTTATGAGTCCGCTGCTCTAACCAACTGAGCTATTGCCCCATAATGAGAGCTAGACCATTAGTAGGTTATTCCAGCAACCCTCTAGAAATCAAGACTTTTTATCAATGGTTCAGAAAAACGCCAAAATAGGGTATCATTATAGCACTTATCAATTAATATTTTGGCGTAATGGAGATCTCTCCCTCTAAGGCCCAAACTACCCGCACAACCCTCTTCTGGCTGAGCTTGCTCAGTGAGCCGTTGCTCAGTTTATATGGGATGCTTGCCTTTATCTTAAGAAAGGATTTGGGTGCGTCTACTTTCCAGATCTCTATGCTCATGATGTTAAAGCCTCTTGTTGCTGTCCTCTCTTTTTATTGGAGCAATTCTCTCCACCGTTCGCCGCATCGATTAAAGGAGAATGTCGTCATGGCCGGGCTACTGGCTCGCCTGCCTTTCATCTTTTTCCCTTTCATCGACAATGTCTGGATTTTGATCGCGTGTGCTGTCAATTATATGTTCTTCTATCGGGCAGGAAATCCCGGCTGGGTCGAGATCTTAAAGAGGAACTTGCCTAAAGAAGATAGAGAAAAGTCTTTTTCCTGGAGTGCAGCATTAGGATATGGGGAAGGGGTCATCCTGGCAATTGCTTTTGGTGCGCTGCTTGACCATGCGCCTGACCTTTGGAAGTTGCTGTTTGCTGGCAGTGGATTGGTAGGCATACTCGGTGTGTTGATGCAGCGACGGGTTCCAGTCGATGTTCCAACAACTAAGGTTGTAAAGGAAGAGAAGTTAGGACTGAAGTTCATCGTCGATCCTTGGGTGCGGTGCTGGAACTTGATGCGTGAGAGACCGGATTTTGCACGGTTTCAGTGGGGGTTCATGTTGTGCGGAGGGGGGATTATGCTCATCCAACCGGCCCTACCGCTCTTTTTTGTCGATTTTCTCCATTTAACTTACACGGATATCGCCATCGCGTTGTCGATGTGTAAGGGGATGGGATATGTCTTATCTTCATCTTGGTGGGCCAAAGCGATGGGACGTATTTCTATCGAAAAGCTTTCGATGGGGATTTTTATCTTAACTGGTCTTTTTCCTTTGCTCCTCATTTTTGCATGCTTTAACCATTTTTGGCTTTATTCAGCATTCTTGCTTTA
>JBGAFY010000250.1:0-2337 GCA_044226975.1 Rhabdochlamydiaceae bacterium | reverse complement strand
TTCTTGAACTCAAAAAGTTATTCCGTAACCATTCAGGAAAATCTCCAGTAAAAATTGAATTTACAAATCAAAAGCGCTCTTTAGGAGTACTTTCCATTGATGCTGCATGGGGAATTACGTTGAATGAGCAAATTGTTGCCCAATTGCAACAGATCCCTTGCGTGCGTAATGTTATGACAGAACCTGGAGTATGATGCCATCCTACCCACTACCTGAACAATGAGACAAAAAATGCAACGTTATAAATTTGTTATATTAACTTTGTTATGGGCAGTATCGATCCACAAGCCTTTGTCTGCGGGCTACACTTTACAAAACGGAAGACTTATTCCGTCCGAAGAAATTGCGACTATGTCCGTGCAAGAACACTATTCTGCTGCAATAATGGCTTACGAAGAGGCTAATTGGGAAGAGCTAATGCGGCAATGTGCAATTATTTTGCGAAACTTCCCCGATACAGTATTTGCCATTGAAGGACATTATTACTTAGCGACGGCCTATGCTCATTTGGAAGATTATGAAATGGCAAACCGTTATATTTCGATTTATTTAAAAAACCAAACAACGCCAAAACATTTCGAAGAAGCGATTCAATTAAAATTCAATATTGCCGAAGCCTTTAGATTAGGCGCTCGTAAACATGTTTTTGGAGTAGAAAAACTCCCTAAATGGATACCGGGTGATGAGGAGGCAATTACTGCATATGATGAAGTTATCGCTGCTTTGCCCCACGATGAGACCGCCGCTAAAGCTCTTTTTGGTAAAGCTAAGGTTCTTCTCGACATGAAGGACTATAAAGAGTCTGTAGAGACATTTCAGACAGTGATCCGTCGTTTCCCTAAACATGAGCATGCTGTTGATAGTTACTTAAGCATTAGTGAAGCTTATTTAAAGCAATTCCGAGATGAATCTCCGGATCGTGATCTCCTGGACCTAGCTGAAATTAACTTACGTAAGATGCAGATTGATTTTCCTAGAGAAGAGCGTATTGGTGAAGCAAAGAAGAACTTTGTAGAAATGCAAGAAATATATGCTCAAAATCTCTATGAGACAGCGCGATTTTATGAGAGAAGGAAAGAACCCAAAGCTTCTCTTCTCTACTACCGAAAAATTGTGACCCAATTTCCAGATACCAATGCCGCAGCTCTTTCAAAACAACGTATAGAAGCTTTGACAAATCCGCAAATCGATTCTATTTCTTCTATCTCCCCACTTGAGCGAGCTTTGGCCCTCAGAGAACCACTACAAGAATCTAATCCACAAATTGCCCAAACGGATGAAGTTGCGAATAGTACTGAAGATACTCGTTAGTTGTTTTTGTATTTGTGTAAGCGCGTGCGGCTATCGATTTGATGGCGCGAGCAACCTAGATGCACAATCAACTCTGTCGATCCCTTTTGTTCAAGGAGATTCAGCAGGACAGCTCACCAATGAGCTCACCAAGTTAATGAGCTCTTCGGGTACATTTAAGTGTGTCCAGAATGGTGGGCGTTACACTCTCAAAGTTGTCGTCCTTTCTGATGGCAGTGAGAGGATTGGTTTTCGATATGATCGAGAGGGCAAGAACAATAAAAGAAGAAAAGACTTAATCGCAGTAGAAAATCGCAGAACAATTGTTGCTGAAGTTAACCTTATTGATTCTCTGACACAAGAAGTAATTTTAGGTCCTGAAATCGTACGTGCAGATGCAGATTATGATTATGCTAACCCAAATTCAATCCGCGACCTAAGGTTCATTACCCCTACAGGAACAAGCCAAGCTATAGTTGATTTTTCCTTGGGTCAGCTAGATTCAATAGAAGGTGCGCAAGATGCTGCGACGACACCTCTATATTCTCACCTTGCACAGAAAATTGTCGATGGTATCGTTAGCGTTATTACAACTGATATAGGATCTCATTAATAATGATCTCCGACCATGTGCTTTTCTCAGCAGAGATGGACTCTATCCAGCCCATTATGGAGTGGCTCCACGAAAAAATTTCGCTGGCTGAGTTAACAATTGAAGACACTCGCAAAATTGAGGTCGCAGCGGAAGAGGCTATTGTCAATGTGATCTACTACGCCTATCCAAAAGACAAAGATCCTCCAGGGATTATCGAACTGCATGCTGACATTTTTCCACAACATAAAATCGTTTTAACAATTAAAGATAGCGGCGTCGCATTCAATCCCATGACCAATAAGAAAGTGGTCAATCCTGGACAGAAACTAGAAGACCGTGCTGAAGGGGGGCTTGGTATCCTCTTTATGCGGAAAAATGTAGATGAAATGCATTATCGGCGTGAAGGGCCGTGGAACATTCTCACCCTCATTAAAAAAGCCAACTAAGTGAGA
>JBGAFY010000249.1:0-2338 GCA_044226975.1 Rhabdochlamydiaceae bacterium | reverse complement strand
CCAAGGACCTTTCACTAGGAAAACAGCTGGTTGAGTTCAATCCCAATGGTTGCAATAGCACTTTCCTGACCAAATCTTGCCATGGGCTCCCGCCAATCTTCTCTAAGCACATTGTCAATAACGCATATCCAACCCTAGAATAGTTGTACTGATCGCCTGGAGATTTTGATAATTTGACACTATTAACAAAATCAAAGATCTCTTTCTTGCCAAACTTACTAAAATTTGTTCCCTTCCATGGCATATCAGGTAATCCAGAAGTATGTGTCGCAAGATCGCCAAGAGTGATTTGGTCTCCATTAAATGTTTGAAGCCAAACTCCATCGGGTAAATACTCTTGAGCAGGATCGCTAGCACGGACTTTGCCCTCAACAATATATTCTGCTAAAAGAGCTGCTGTAAAAGTCTCCGTGAGGCCCCCTATACGAAAAAGACTTTTTTCAGACGCTTTTCCAAAAGAATAAAATTTTTGCAAAGAGAGCTGTTCTTCGTTGTCCGCTGGATAAATAATCCCTACAGTCCATGACCGTTCAGGATTTTTAGCAGACTCTGATTTTAAGAAATCGGCAATCTGCTGAACCGGAATTGCTGCATTCACCATGTTCAAAAAACAAAATGAAGCAATAATAATTATTAATTTTCTTGGAGTTAACATATCTCTTCTGTCTATCATATTGATGATTTTATCAAATACAGATCTGAGAGCCTGTCTGCGAATTTTTCATTGAGAAGAGCTGTATGACTAGAAAAACAGAGCAATGCTTGCGAATTAACATTAAAGAGGACCCAACCTCTTTAGATCCTCGCCTTGGAAGGAACATGTCCGGAGCATCTCAGCTCCATGCCATGTTGTTTGAAGGTCTAATGCGCATTGCACCTGATGGGAGTCTCTTGTGCGGCCAAGCGAGCTCTTACAGGGTCTCATCTGATAAAAAAACCTATTCATTTCAATTAACCAACGCTTTTTGGTCTAACGGTGATCCAGTTACTGCCTTCGATTTTGAAAAGACCTGGAAAGATATTTTAGCCCCCACATTCCCATCTCGAGATGCCAACATCCTATTCTCAATAAAAAATGCACAAGCTGCTAAAAAAGGAGAAGTATCTCAAGAAAGCATAGGGATTCACGCTCCAGATGCCCATAATCTAATTGTAGAACTCGAAAACCCCAGCTTTCATTTTTTAAACCTTACCGCCTCGAGTGTTCTATTTCCAATTTATCAAACTGAGAAAATGCAATTTGCTGACGGATTTTCAGAAACAGGTGACAATTTCATCTGTAATGGCCCCTTTAAATTAGCTGTTTGGAAACGCCACAAAGAAATTATCCTAGAGAAAAACCCTCTTTACAAACGTGCTTCCACAATCAAGCTCGATTCTATTCACATTTCAATGATCAACAACGGTGTCATTACGCTACATCGATACCTCTCTGGGTTGTATGACTTCATTGGCATCCCATTGTCTCCGTTACCTTTTGAGCTATATCGCGAACTGATCAATAAGAACCTACTGCATATTGTGAAGACTCCCGGAACAGTTGCGTGCATGTTCAACACCAAACAGTTCCCCTTTCAGAATGTAAATATGCGCAAAGCATTTACCCTCGCACTGAATCGAAAGCATTTGATTGATAACATTACTCTTCTACAAGAAGATCCCGCTCTTAGCGTTATCCCTCCTCTTTTGCAAAAAGACAAATATCAGCCTCTATTCAAAGACGACAATGTCCAAGAAGCGCGTAAATTCTTTCAAAAAGGTCTTGCAGAGCTTAATATCCACCCCCGAGAACTCAATGGTAAAGTCAAATTTTCCTATTGGAAGCATGACCATGGTTGCCCAATGCTCCCGCAAGAAATGCAGCAACAATGGTTAAAAAAACTGGGAGTTAAAGTCGCACTAGAACCCTTGGATTATGTCTCTTTACATGAAAAAGGTAAAAAAGGGGACTTCTCAATGGGTTATTTCGTATTTCTTTCACTAAACTTCGGTAATTCCAGCAGCTTGCTCGATCGTTTTAAATATTCTGGCTCTGAGCGTAATTATTCTCGCTGGGAAAATGCCATCTACACAGCCCTTCTCAATCAAGCTGATCAATCTTCGACAGAAGAAACTAATTTATCATTCCTTCAACAAGCAGAAAAAGTCCTTATTGAGGACATGCCATTTGCTCCTCTGTTTCATTGGAACTATGCACTTCTTATTCAACCATACGTGAAAAAATTAGAAGTGTCTCCACTCGGATACTTTATTTTCGACAACGTCACATTAGGAAAAAAACACTCAAAAGCTTGGCATCCTTAGTGGGCTGTTCTCAATCATTTTTTTTCTGAATTTC
>JBGAFY010000013.1:8920-15509 GCA_044226975.1 Rhabdochlamydiaceae bacterium | reverse complement strand
AGAGCTCGGCCGATTGGAAGAAGTAGCGAAAGCTGCTTACCACATGGGGATGGCATTTCAGATTGCAGATGACGTCGGCGACACACATCAAGATGAAAAAAAACCGAGCGTCGTCAATCTAGCACAATTTTTAGGACGCGACCGTACTTTGGGCCTTTTTGATGAAGAGATGAAACAATTGAGGGAGCAGCTTGAGCGTTTGCAGCTCTTAACTCCCTCGTTTGAAAAGATGTGTACCGTGATCTGTGAGCACGTTGCTGTAGCTCAGGTGATCACGTAAGTGCGGCTTCGTAAGTATCCGCAGTTTCTTTAGCAAGCGCAGGAGTTTTTTCTAAGCGCTTGCTTAAGACGATTTTTTCAATCTCATCTGCCATTTGCGGATTTTTCTTCAGTTCTTCACGAGCAGCTTCTCTTCCTTGTCCAAGACGTGCGCCATTGAAGCTGAACCATGTCCCTTTCTTTTCGATAATGCCATAAAGAACGCCGAGATCGAGAATGTCACCGAGACGAGAGATCCCCTCGTTGAATATGATATCGAACTCTGCATTTTGGAAAGGAGGGGCGAGCTTGTTTTTAACGACTTTAATTTTTACGCGATTGCCGATTTCTGTATTGTCAGGACCTTTGATCCCATTGATCCGTCGGATGTCCATACGGATGGAAGCGTAGAATTTTAAAGCTTTACCGCCTGTTGTTGTCTCAGGGTTGCCGAACATCACGCCGATCTTGTCGCGCATTTGGTTGATAAAGATCAGGCAGGTGTTGCTTTTAGAGAGAGAGGATGTCAATTTTCTTAAGGCTTGTGACATCATACGCGCTTGTAAGCCCATGTGAGAATCGCCGATTTCTCCTTCTAGTTCGCTTTTGGGAACTAAAGCAGCGACGGAGTCTATGACGATGACATCGATTGCATTAGAGCGGGTGAGCATTTCTGCGATGTTGAGGGCTTCTTCACCGGAAGAAGGCTGAGAGATCATCAATTCGTCAAGGTTAACGCCGATTTTAGCAGCATAGCCAGGGTCCAAAGCGTGCTCTGCGTCGATGTAAGCTGCTATTCCCCCGTTCTTTTGGGCATTGGCAACGATATGTGTTGCGAGGGTTGATTTTCCTGAAGACTCAGGACCGTAGATTTCGACGATCCTACCTCTTGGAACTCCACCGATTCCTAATGCGATGTCAAGAGAGAGTGAACCTGTTTTGATGATGCTCATCTCGTTGGCTGCATGGTGTTTGCCTAAGCTCATGATGGATCCTTCGCCAAATTGTTTTTCAATTTGGGAGATGGCGAGCTCTAGGGCTTTTTTTTTGGCGTTATCTGACATGACGTACTCCTTATCTGCACTTAACATTAGATTGGCGTGAGCAGTTGCTTCTCGTCAATAGGATAAAATTATTCTGTAGGAGTAAATATTTTGTTCAGCACTTCGTCGGTGAAGTCTTTTCCTTTTAACCGAGCTTGGATCAGCTTTCTTTCTTTTACGTATTGGGCAAATACAGGATCTTCCTCGTAAGAGGAATTGTAAGTACGAAATCGAGGAAGTTGCATCTCTTTGACGCTACCTCCTTCATGATTATCTTTTGCAGAAAGAACAGAATTAAAAATGCGATATTTGTTTTGATCAACTTCATAGATGAAATGTTTTTCCTGATCGATTTCTTTTCCAAATTGAAGAGAAAAGAAATAAGCATTTTTTTCACCGAATCCATGAAGGATTCCCTGCAAAAGGTGATTTGAAAGCACTTTTTCCCAGAAAACTGATTGCGGATCTTCAAATTCCAATGTGACTTGCAAAGGGTCAAAATCCATGTTGAGTTCTCGAGAAAATAGCGCGTAGTGTTTCTGTAGCGTCCATATTACCTCAGGAGCATGGATGACATGTGCAATAAATCCATGTTCATCAATAGGCTGTTTGGCGAATAAATAGGATGTGGGAGGGCAATTCTTCTTCCACGCAATCCATTTTTCCCAATTTTGAGCGAGGTCATAATTTCGACAATGATCATTGATCTTATTGATTATTTCTTTTTTTCTGGTTTCATTTTCCTTTTGAAAAAAGGGTGTTGCCGCTTGTATCCATTCCTCTTCACTTGCTGTAACGACAAAAACTCCCGACATAGGTTTTGAGCCGAACAAAGTATAAATTGCAGGACCTTCTAAGAAAAAATCTGTGAAAAACTTCTCTAACCATTGCTTATCATCTGCACTTACAAGACGAGAAAACTGGTTGGTGTTTTGTGGTTTTGGAAGTTTATCTACATCTGAAGAGCAACCTGATAAAAGAATTAGGAACAAACATATTTTAAAGTATTTGAAGAGCGCGTTTTTTTTATCGAGACGCATATGTTTAATCCAGATGTATATGAATCGTCTTCAAAATATAATTACTCGAAGAAGAATTCTCAATGAATTATATAAAAATCATTGAGGTGCATATATGTTACTTGCTGGAGATGTGGGAGGAACAAAGACCCATTTAGCTCTTTTCGAAAGAGACAGTGGAAGGCAAATTGCCATCCAAGAAGTCTATCCGAGCAAAAATTATGCGAGTTTACAGGAGTTGATCAGGGAATTTTTGCAAAAAAATAAAGCTTCTGTCACTTGCGGCTGTTTAGGCATCGCTGGCCCGGTTGAAAATAATCGCTGTAAAGCGACTAATTTGCCATGGGTGGTCGATGGTAAGGAGCTTGCAGCAGAGCTGGGCATCTCTAAAGTTGTTCTGATCAATGATCTGCAAGCCAATGCTTTTGGGTTGGAATATTTAAATCCCGATGAGTTTGAGACGCTCCATCCTGGAGAAAAAAATGCTGTAGGCAATCGCGCTCTAATTTCTGCAGGCACTGGGCTTGGAGAAGGAGGAATGTATTGGGATGGGACAAATTACCATCCATTTGCATGCGAAGGTGGACATGTCGACTTTGGCCCACGCGATGAAAAAGAAATCCAACTGCTCCTTTTCCTTAAAAAGAAATTTCCTCATGTTTCTTATGAACGGATCGTTTCGGGAATGGGACTTGCCCTTCTCTATGAGTTCCTCTTCACAAATGACTATGGGACGCCTACTTTTGCTGTCGCAAATGAAATGACCACAATGGACCCTGCCAAGGTGATCACGATGCACGCTCTGGATGGGTCTTGTGAGCTGTGTGAGCAAACAGTTCTCTGGTTTGTGTCGTTGTATGGAAGCGAAGCGGGCAATCTCGCTTTAAAGATCTTTGCAACGGGTGGGCTATATGTAGGTGGCGGAATTGCACCTAAAATCCTTCCGTTCCTCAAAAAAGAAATTTTTCTCGAATCGTTTTTCTCTAAGGGAAGAATGCGCGCGGTATTGGAAAAGATGCCGATCAAAGTGGTATTGAACGCGAACACTGCACTCTATGGGGCCATGCTCTATGCTCGGAAAATCAGCTGAACAAACAGTTGAAGGGAAAAGGATACGGAGTGAATTTGACGCTCCAGTACCTCCATGGAAAAAATGGGGAGCGTATGTCTCTGAGCGCGCATGGGGGACCGTGCGCGAAGACTATAGTGCTGATGGAGATGCCTGGGACTACTGTACCTATGAAAATGCGACAGAGCACACGTTCCGCTGGGGTGAAGATGCAATCGCAGGCTGGTGTGATCGCTACCAGACTTTAATTTTTGCTCCTGTGTTTTGGAATGGCAAAGATCCCTTATTGAAAGAACGTCTCTTTGGCCTGTCTTCAAAAGAAGGGAACCATGGAGAGGACGTCAAAGAGTATTACTATCATCTCGATGCTACTCCGACGCACTCTTACATGAAATATCTCTACAAATATCCACAAAATGAATTTCCTTATGCACAGTTGAGAGAAGAAAGTGCGAAGCGTTCGGCTCGCGATGGGGAATATGAACTTGTAGATACCGGAATATTCTCTGACAATCGCTATTTTGACATTTTCATCGAGCATGCCAAAGCTTCCGAAGATGACATCTGCATCAAAATAGATATCCATAAC
The DNA here is from genome assembly GCA_044226975.1 of Rhabdochlamydiaceae bacterium. Classification (GTDB taxonomy): domain Bacteria; phylum Chlamydiota; class Chlamydiia; order Chlamydiales; family Rhabdochlamydiaceae; genus JBGAFT01. The sequence continues at coordinate 11,531 of JBGAFY010000013.1, read as the reverse complement.
CGTTCGAGCGAAGCCGCTCCCCTGCATCTTCTTATGCAGCTGTGGTTTCGGAACATGTGGATGTGGGGAGATGTTCTTTTGCCCAAGCCGGAAATCCACTTGGATGGCGATTCTTGCTTAGTGGCTGATGATGGCGCTGCGCCTATTTTGGGCAATCTTTCGTTCGAATACAAGCTTGGAAAACGCTATCTCTATGGCCCTTCTGGTGCAGAGGCGCTTTTCACAGATAATCAACATATTCCCGAACATCTAATGGAAGCTCCAAAAGATTTTTATACGAAAAATGCGTTCCATCGGTATTTGGTAGGTGGTGAAAAAGAAGCTGTGAATCCAAAGCAGTGCGGAAGCAAAGCGTGCTTGCATTACTTTTTTGATTCAATTCCAGGACATGGTGTTAAAACCGTATACTTTCGCCTAAGCCCTAAAGCGTTGCACGATCCGTTAAAGGAAGTTCCAGAGATCATAAAAGAGAGAAAAAAAGAAGCGGATGCCTTTTATGCAGCCATACACCCGCACAATGCAAGTGAAGAAGAAAAAAGAATTCAAAGACAAGCCCTTGCTGGGATCTTGTGGAACAAGCAAATCTATCTTTTTGATGTGGAAAGATGGCTGAAAGGGGGACAATTCTTTTGTTCCGCCGACAACCGTTATCATCTTCGCAATATCCACTGGCGCCACTTAAATTCTATGCCCGTCCTGTTAATGCCAGACAAGTGGGAATATCCCTATTTTTGTGCCTGGGACCAGGCTTTTCATTGTCTAGCGCTCGGGTTAGTTGATATAGAGGATGCAAAAGAACAATTATGGCTTTTGCTCTTTGACCAATTTCAGCATCCCAATGGTCAGATACCTGCTTGTGAATGGGAATTCTCTGATTTAAATCCTCCAGTTCAAGCATGGGCTGCTTTGAAATTATTTCAATTGGAACAAGACCGTTACGGAAGAGAAGACAGGGAATTTTTAGAGCGCTGTTTCCATAAGTTGCTCATGAATTTTTCCTGGTGGGTCAATAAAGTCGACTATGAAGGGAACAACGTCTTTGAAGGAGGCTTTTTAGGGTTAGATAATATTACAGTCCTCGATCGCTCTACAAAACTCACAGGGGGAGTAAAGCTTCAGCAGTCTGACGGTACAGGTTGGATGGCAATGTTCTGTCTTAATCTCATGAGGATCGCTTTAATTCTCGCTCACAAAGACCCGGTTTATGAATCGCTGGCCACAAAGTTCTTTGAGCACTACGTCTACATCGCCCACGCAATGAAGAGGCGCGGTGACCACGACTATGAACTATGGAGTGAAAAGGACGGATTTTTCTACGATGCCCTCACCTACCCTGATGGGTCATTTGCGAAGTTTAGGGTCCGTTCGCTTGTAGGAATTATTCCTCTCTACGCTGTTGAAATTTTAGAAGAAAAAGAATTGAAAAAGTTCCCTGAGTTTCATCGGGATGTGCTCTGGTTTTTGCAAAACCGTAAAGATCTTGTCGCTTCTTGTATTCTCCCAATTGAGAAAGATGGAGAAACGCGCTATTTGCTGTCGATGATGCATACGCATCAATTAGAAAATGTGTTGATCCATGTCTGGAATTCAGAGGAGTTTCGTTCGTCGTTTGGCCTACGCTCGTTATCCAAGTTCCACGAAAAGAATCCTTTTAAGTTTGGAGATAAGAGTGTCGGATACGAGCCATCAGAGTCTTTAGAAAAATTGAAAGGGGGGAATTCCAATTGGAGTGGGCCGATTTGGGCTCCGACAACTTTTTTGCTGATCGACGCACTTAAGACAATGTCGTTGGTATTAGAGGATTCTTTTAAAATTTCGAATCATGGTGGAAAAGCTGTTCCTGTAGAGGAGATTGCTAATTACTTTTCTGAAGGGATGATCCGCTTGTTCCTGCCAGATGAAAATGGGAAAAGGCCTTTTTTGGGTGCAGATTTTCCTTTTGCCAAAGATCCTCATTGGAAAGATCTTCTCTTATTCTATGAATATTTCAATCCTGAGACAGGTAAAGGACTAGGAGCTTCTCATCAATCGGGCTGGACAAGCCTCGTTGCGAATATTATCGATTCTCAAAGGCAATAAGAGCTGTGAACCTATCTCACTAAAATCGACTGAAACTTTTTAGTGAGATAGGTTCGTATGAGCCCTATTCAAATAGGTATTAAATAGATTTTTCTGAAGAAATCGCTTTGCCTAAAAAAAACACGGGTTTTTCTCGAGGATTTGCTCGCAGGTATTCGCTTTTAAACTTATCTAAAATAGATTGGAGTATTTCGATGACTTTTTCGTTTGTGTTTTGTTGACAATCAAGCTCTTGAAGAAACTCATCCATCTTCCACGCTTCACAAACGAAATTTTTATTGTTTTCAAGGAGTCTTGCCTCTTCGAATAAATGAACTGATATATGGAGAATAGGGAGATAATTTTGAGATGTTGCGTCCTTTATGTTTTGGATATCTACGGTTAAAAACACATTCCCATTATTTTTTCGAACTTCTTCTTTTTTTGTTAGCATATTATTTGAACTCAACACAGTTCCATATTTTGCGAACGAAGAAATCAACGCTTCTTCAATAGACTTTGTATCTTCTGACGAAGATATAATATGAGGCAA
>JBGAFY010000013.1:0-8888 GCA_044226975.1 Rhabdochlamydiaceae bacterium | reverse complement strand
TTGAGAGATAAAATTATGAATATACAAATATTAGATACTGTCAACAGTCCCTTAATCATAATCTCTCCTAATTGTCAAAATATGGATCTGCAGGGATTCCACAAAATCTCCACTTTTCTAACCTTTCTAAAAGCGGAGTAACACACGTAACCCAGATGGATCCGTCTTTACAGCAATATTCTGCAGCGTTTCCCAGCTCTCCAATGAACATTGCAAAAAGCCAAGCGATTCTAGGATCTTCAATAAATACGTTTTGGAGAATGTGAAGATCTTCTTTCACTTCAACAAAATTCCCTAAGCAAGCATGGCATAGCGCACGTCCCCATAGAGCTAACCCGAAATTTTCATCCTGGCTATTACAGTTGTTTGTTAGTACAAAATTGAAATCATTTAGAGCAGCTTGATAATCCTTTAATGTTAAATAATATGTGCCTCGATCAATATATAAACTCGTTAAGATATTTTTTTATTAGTTAATGATAAATTATAGTAGGCAATTTCATTGTTTAACTGTTGAATTTCTTGGTTAAGGTCACTATCTATAACGTTATCGAAATAGAACTTTTCTGATGCTATTAGATTGAATGAATCTATGGTTACAAATAGAATTGTTAATAATTGTAACATTTATTTCGTCTAGAATTGTATCGTTTTTTCTACTAATTTTATGTTTGCTCTTAGGTTCAAGTCAACGAAATTTTTGAGACATAAATAAAATAAGCAAGAAGCAGCCAAATATCTAGTTATTAGCTTACTTGGCCACATGCCAATTTTTCAAGCAGAGCGAATTACGCAAGCCGTCTAATACGCAACTTCTGGATGCCATCTTCGGATGACGAAGAAAGGCTCGGCTTGAGGTGAGTCTTTGGCTTTGCGTGTGGCCATGATTTGTTCTAAACGATCAACGGTCTTCATTCGAATCACCCCTTTTCCTCCAAGGCTTTCGATCGTTTCTTCAGCATTTAATACGATCACTACATGCCCAGGCCATACGATCAGATCTAATGGCATTACACGGCTTGCAATCGTTTCTTGTGAACAGCCATCGATGGGAACGGGTTGACCAAAAGAGATCAGCTCAGAAGTGTTCCGTGCAGTGAACCCGTCTGTGACCTCATACAGAAGTCCTGAACAGTCCACTCCCTTCATCGACCAATGAACCAAAGTAAGAACGTCAGGCGTTTTTTCCCAAGGATAGAGAAGCGGAATTCTTTTTATTCCGTGACTCCAATTGCCTCCCCAAACATAATTCATTCCCTCGAAAGCTGGCAATTTTTTCAGGATCGAGTTTTTGGATGGAAGAATTTTAGGCCTTTCAGGAAAATGCGCTTCGACCTGCTTAAGAAAACGTTCATCGACGTAGAGAGGAAATTGAGGGTACTCCAAAGTTTTCACGCTGACAATGTGATTGTCTAAGCGTTCTATTATTTGGAACTTTGTTCCTTTCAAAGCGATAAATTCAATTGCCTTGTTAAGTTTTAAAGGGCCCTCCAATGGTAAAGATGCTCCATCTTTACCGCCAAATACTGTGCGGAAATGAGGAGTGTTTAAAACAGGAGTAGGCTCTAAGGCGATGGCGTAGGAAGAATTTTTCATACTCAGCCTATTTTTACGGATTAAGAAAATTATTGCAATCCATTGAAACTAGTTAGTATAACCTGAATTAGGAATTTTTAATTATTTTATGTCTATAAAACAGAACTATTTTTTATTTTTGCTTTTAATAATCGCCCTTGGGATATCGGCTTGTTCGAAAAATCCAGTTAAACAACATCAGACCACTTTGCGTTTAAATTTAACCGAAGAACCTGCTGCAATGGACCCGCGTAAAGCGCGCGATATTCCTGCCATGTCATTGATGAGGATGCTCTTTGAGGGATTAACGCGCATAGGCCTAGATGAAAAAGTCCATTTGGCAATTGCTTCAAAAGTAGATGTTTCTGAAGACATGAAAACATATCACTTTCAATTGAGAGAAAGCTACTGGAGCAATGGAGAAGAAGTGCTAGCTGAAGATTTTCTCTATTCTTGGGAAAAAGCGTTATCTTCAAATTTTCCATCTAGCCAATCATTTCTAATGTACCCGATAAAAAATGCGAAGGCATTTAAAGAAGGCAAGGTTTCTTTCGATCAAGTCGGAGTCTCTGCACCAGACTCGAAAAATCTTGTTGTGGAACTCGAAAATCCAGTTCCATATTTCCTGGAACTCATCTCTAACCCCATTTTTTTCCCAGTATATCGGGGAATTGATGAAAAGGATCCTGACTGGAGCCATTCTGTAGATGGATACGTTTGCAATGGACCATTCTCATTAAAAGAGTGGAAGCATCATGACGGCATAGTTTTAGAAAAAAGCGCTCACTACTGGGATCGCAATGCAGTGCGCCTTTCAGGAGTAGAATTTATTATGGTTCGCTCTGACGTCGAATACCAGATGTTTGAAAAACAAGAGCTCGATTGGTCGGGTTCTCCAATCGGATCGCTTCCATTGGATGCAATTAAAGATCTTAAGAAAAGATCGACTTTTCATAGCAAACCGTATCTGGCAACGTATTTTATTAGGCTCAACACGACACGAGCCCCTTTTAATAATGCTTCATTTAGAAAAGCTTTTGGCCATTCAATCCAAAGAGATAAAATTGTCCAACATATCCTAGATGGGAACCAAATTCCAGCAACTGAACTCGTGCCGAAATTATTTGCTCTGCATGATCAAGCGCTTTTCGCAGATGGAAATATCCTCCAGTCGAAGAAATATTTAGATCAATCCGTTATAGATTTTGAAAAGCAGCAGCTTCCTTCTGTTAAACTAACTTATTTTCATTCGAATAGAAACCACGTAGTCGTGCAAGAATTGCAGGAACAATGGCGTAAAACATTGGGAGTTTCTGTTGAACTTGAACCCTTAGAAGGGAAGGTTTTCTACGATCGTATGTCGCGAGGGGATTTCGATTGTATTTTAGGGTCTTGGTTCGCTGATATTGTTGACCCTTCAAATTTTCTGGAAGTCTTTGAAAGTAAGAAAAGCGTCTCCAATCAGACTGGTTGGGAAAATTTAGAATATCAGAATTTGCTTAAAGAGGCGCGTGCATGCAGTGATAACGTGACGCGAAATAGTCTGCTTAAGCGCAGCGAAGAAATTCTCATAGAAGAGATGCCTATCATCCCTATTTACCACGTAAAAATGCTTTTTATGCAAAATTCTAAACTAAAAGATGTTGTTCTTTCGTCTAAAGGTGATATTGATTTCAAATGGGCGGCATTTGTTGACAAAGCTGTCGCGGAGGCGAAGTGAAAATTATAATTGCTTTTTTGATGCTCTGCAATTGTGCTTATGCAGGGAGTTTGCGTTTGATCAATGATAGTCCATTCAAGTTACGAGCTGTGATCCGTGGTGCAGATGGAACCCATCTGGGTGAAGTGATCCTGTATCCAAGGCATCAGCAACAGTGGAATGATGCGTATGGACATGTTGGTCTTTGGGGACAGCCTAATATTCTCGATCGTCAACCTTCATGGTCACAGACGCCCTACACAGTGTTATGGTACTGTATGGATGGCAATGAGTTTTCCATTAATCCTAACTCAGGAACTGCTGCAACAGTTACTGCGCAATCTGGTGAAGGAGTCAGGGAATGTAAACAGCCCAAAAAGAAAAAAGCTCCCTATCCATATCAACCGCAAAGCGATTTATCTGAATATAGCTCAGATCAAAGCGGCTGTAATGGATGCGACAGTTCAGATTAGTCTTATTTCTCACCTTGCGCAAAAATGCGAAATCAATAGGATAGCTGCAGAATCCGTTTGCTGCGTTGCCCTGCTTCGCCAACCTCATAAGGGTTGTCTGCATCGGACGCCTTGCAGCCCGCTCTCTTCGCTTATCCTCTTTCGTCCGCTTTTCAGCTTAAGGTGAGTTATTTTTCAGAAATGGTATAAGCTGTCCATTGCAACATCATGTGGTTCAACGGGAAATGCACAATCAAGATGCTGCTCTTTGAACCCAATTCCCCATTTTTGACCTTTGAAATTCGCAAGAAGGCGATCGTAGTGTCCAAGTCCACGACCAAGACGCATTTTATTCTTGTCAAAGCCGATTCCGGGAATAAGAGCACAGTCCATCTCATGGATATCGGCTTTAGGACAGCGCAAAGGATTCGGTTCTAAGATCCCCCATTCAGATTGCATGAGGTCTTCAGTGATTTCTGAGACCTGATAGACAGCTAGGGTTTTTCCTTCAATTCTGGGTAGAAATAATTTTTTTGCTTTTGCAAGTTCAAAGTTGACTTCCCACATGTCGATCTCGTCTCCAAAGCTTGCAAAGGAAAGTATTTTTTTGTACGACGAAAGGCCTTGCATTAAAGAGGAAAATAACGCTTTTTGCCGAGAATTTAAAGAATCACTGTTAATTAACAGTTTTTTAATGCCGAAGTAATTTCTTAAATCAATTTTGTTCATTGTTGCAATCTTTGTTTGTTGTATAATATTAATCAATATGGAAGCTTTAAATAAAGTTAATTATTCATTTGGCAGTGCCGTTATAAATCCTGCAAAGCAGCTTGTTTACCGCTATGCTAAAATAATTACTGCTCTTTTTTGGAATAACGTCAGTGCCGGTCAAAATAGCTCTTCTGTTCTTCCAGCGACCACATTTGGTAATTCTATCTTAATTACGGATCATGGCAGGGAGTCAATTGATTGGAAACTACATTTATTAAAGAACGCAAAAGAGTCTATTGAGTTTTCAGGCAATTTTTGCGGTGGAGAAGTTTTTCGAAGGGCTTTAGGCAACATCCGCTTTGCTTTAGAGCATAGCCCTTCCCTGAGAGTGCGGCTTTTGCTGAGCGAAGACAATTTAGAAAAGACTGATCGCGTGCTTCTAAAAGCATTAGCTCAAGATTTCCCTGATCGGTTCACTTATTTGATCACAAAGAGAATGTTTAGGCTCTTCCCATTTTCTATTTTCGAGAATCATGTTAAGATGCTCGTCGTTGATGAAAAATATTACGTAGTTGGCGGAACGAATTTTTATCCAGGGGTTGATACACGAGGCGATGGGGCAGATATTCCAACAAAGAAATCGTGGACTTTGGCTGGATTAGCAATGTCTCCTTATTATCGAGATTTTGACCTTGTTGGTAGGGGACATATGGCCGGCCAAAATTTGCGCAAAGAATTTTATCAGTTATTCGAGAAGTGGCATAGGAACATGCGACGCAAAGATGAAAAGGTAGCATCTTATTTCCCAATTAGTAGAGCAAGCTCTGAGATTAAAGAATTCGATGCCAATCCTCGTTTAATTCATGATGTAGCTCTGAAAGTATTGCGCAGCGATCCAAAGAAGAAGAGTAACATCATTAGTGAACAGTTGGTCAAACTCATCCATTCACTCAATCGCAGCCAAAGAATATTTATAGGGAATTTCTTTTTCAATTTAAGCGATCAAATGTTCGTAGCATTGAGCAACGCAGTTGACAGGCATATTGAAGTTAAAGTCATCACAAACGGGATGTTAAAAACCTCTCCAAAGAGTTCTTATGTTTTCTGCCATCCTCATAGAATGATGAGCTGGGCCCTAACTAGAAATCAATTCCAAGGGTATGAGTTTGCTGTTCCTCAAACAACATACCACACTAAAGCCATAGTGATAGGAGATTCAGCATTAGTTGGAAGTTATAATCTGGGACCACGAAGCGAGTTTTCTGACGATGAAATCGGCCTTTTGATTGAATCCCCTGCTGGCAGCAAAGCTATTGAAGAAAGACTAAAGAGAGACATCCCACTGTCCAGACCTGTTCCTCGCCCTAATCAAGTTATTATGCCCAAGGTTCAAAAGTTTGCTGGCATGATCTACAGGAGATTCTTTTCTCAATTTTTATAACTAGATCACTAGACCTTTTGCGTAACTAAGGGTTCGTCGATTTTCGAGATTATTTTGGCCGCTTTACGATTCAAATTGCAGGGGTAATATATGCAAGTTGATATTATCCCTGCAATTTGAAGTCGAAAATCGACAGAACCTTAGTTATGCAAGAGGTCTACTTTCCCCGCTACTTCTATTCCGATACAGGATGCCCTTTTTCATAGGATACTTTTTTCAAGAAAATCCCCTGCTTGTCATATAAAGTGGCGACCCCTTTACCTCCTTCGATGCGCGAAGTTGGATGCTTGTCTCCTTTCTTGAAATAGGACCCTTTTACAAGAATGTCATTTTCATATTCCTCGGCAAGCATAAGCTCTCCATCTCGATACCACGCCAGGCATACGCCATGCTTTTTGTTAGAAGAGAATTCTCTTTGGCTTTCTTGGGCCCCGTTTTCATACCACGTTCTGGTGATTCCATGAATGTTGTCATCACGCCATTCAATGGCAAGCTTGGGTTGTTGGGAGCGTGGATAATAGCGAGTTTCTACGCCGTTTCTTTGCCCATCTTTGACATAATATTCCGTTTCTACAAAGCCAGATCTGTCTAGCGCGGTGACTTTTCCTTGAGGAACTCCTCCATGATATTCTATGAGGGCTTCTAAGGACTTCCCATCGAACAGTGCCCTTGTTCCTTCTCCATGCTCTACCTGAGCGATTTTTTCTTGGGTGGTTGTGTAGTATTCCCCAGAGACGAGCAACCCTTTATTGTATGTTTCGCGATATCGGATCAGACCGGCATCCCAAAAACCTTGCGCCACTCCTTCTTTTTCTCCTTCCCTGAATGGAATAGTCTCAATGACGGTTCCCTCTTCATCATAACATTCGAAATCGCCATGTATAAGATTGTGTTCATAAGGGATGGTCTTTTCAATGGCTCCATTTGGATAATAATAAACTGACTTATTATGTAGCGCACCTTTGGAATAATAGATCTCGGCCATACAATTGTTTTGATCATCCCAAACCGTGCTTTTGCCATCAAATACCCAGCTCATTTGTGCGGCTTCAGTTACCTCGGGAGATCCTTCCATCACCTGAGAATGGATCTTTAGTTGTCCGTTTGGAAACCATTCTTTAAAGTCCCCATTTGCTCGTCCATCTTTAATTTCAAGCATTTGATGGATATGGCCATTTGGATGATAGGTCGTCAAAACACTTCTACTTTGCGCCTTTGAACCCTTTGCAAAGACTCTGAGCACTTTTTGATAGGGTTGGGGTGCAGAGAAATCTAATTGAGAAATATTTTTAAGACGTTCTGTTGAACTGATCGTTTCGGAAAAGCCATTCCTATCGATGAGCTGGATACTATAAAGGCCTGGCTCTTGCTGCTCAGTTTTTGTAGCGCAACTTGATAAAAGTAATAATAATAAAGGGATCCACATATGTATTCTCAAGTTGATGATTTGGAGCGGCCTTGTTGAGAAAATGTTCTTTGGATCAGCTCCATCCGGACTCGATAGGTTCGATCTCGAAAAGGAAGCTCTACTTGTTCTAGCTCAAACATTTTTACTAACAACAGAGGGCGTTTTGCCGGAGGGCGATTTTTTCCTAAAGGCACTCCTTCTATTAGGGAGAGGATTTTTTTTAGATCATCTTCATTCATCAATACTGGACAATCCATTGCCCATTCGATCTCTTCTCCCTCATTATAGCTGCGGCGTGTTTTCTCAGAAAAATGGAAGCGGGATTGATTTAAGAGGATTTCGCCCAGTTGTAAACTTGAAGAAGGGTCTCCTTCTTTTTCTTTAAGAAGTATCTCAGCTTTTTTTGCTTCGGATACAATCAAAGGTTGAGTCGTTACAATAGAAGATAAGTATTGTAAATCGCTGTGTCTATATTTTATAGCATGGGCTTCGAGCGTCTTTTTTTGGATTTCTTTCTTATCAGAAAGGGCGTGGAGAAGGTGGACCCTTTGATTGGTGAACTTCCACTTCTGTAGAGAACTAAATGCAAAGGACGCGGAGCAGTATAAACAAACAATGCTAAATGTTAGTAAAGCCCAAAGCAAGTAACGCTCGTGCGCCTTGCGTTCTAAGAAAACGAATTTCAGCTCTTTAATTAGTAAGTTTATTTTCTGACGAGGAAATTGCATTTGAACTTCTCTTGGTTACCTTCCATTTCAATTGAGGATGGATCTATTAGATCGCTCAAAGTTGATAATGCTTTGATAAATTTTTTGGCCTGGGACTGTTCTTTAATTGAAAATTCCATTTCAACAATAGCGGATTCAATTTCATCTACATCATCAGGGACCTGAAAAAGAAAATGAGTACATTGTATTTCTGGAAACTCTTCAGCTGTGAGAAGGCTTAAATATTGTAAGAGCTCAGTGATTTTTGGCACGTTCCAATCAGCAAAGGAAGCTCCAGAATCCCCCTCGATCTTTTTTTTCCATTCTCTTAGCGCTACATCGATTTTATCTGTGCTCGTCAAGTTGGGAATTATTTTTTTCGCGTCAATCACTTGACTTCGGTTGAAAACAGCGCCACAGGTAAACAGCAATATTGCCGAAGCGCAAAAAATAGATACAAAGCGGATGAGAAGTTTTTTTTCTTTTGATCTTTGAGCAGGTGTTGCAACTTGAAACTGAGGGATAGTAGATTTTGACGCAAGAGTGGCAAAAGCAAGCCCTAAGGGAAAAGAGTAATGTTCTAACGCTTCAGATAACTCTTCCCGGACAGGTATTTGATTGAGCGTAGGGATGTTTAATTGCGATGTGATGAGGGCTGTGATCTCTTGGCACGCTTCCGAATTATTGCGGATAGAGCCTGCGAAGAGAATTTGAGACACTTCCATGGAAGGGTATTTTTTCTTTAGGGAATTGCAGAAACGAGATACACCTTTTAAAATTTCCGGCTCGTCCTGATCGTATCCAGAATTTTTGCCCTGCAAGGCCATTTGTGGGCTTGTTGAGAAAGAATGAGAAAAAAGGCATTGTCGCTGTTTGTCTAGTAAGAACAACTGCA
>JBGAFY010000248.1:0-2359 GCA_044226975.1 Rhabdochlamydiaceae bacterium | reverse complement strand
ATTTTGTAAAAACTTTTATTTTCCTTTCAGCCCTCGTAGCGGCTCCAGCAGCGATCCTATTAGTGATAGCCAAAACGCTAGGGGTCACGACATTGACTCTAGAAACAGCAGCGATAGCGACTTTTGCAACCTCAGCTATCACCACAGCTGTCTTTGTCGGTCTTGGAACCACCTCGGCTATTTGTCTTTTGCTGTGGTTTGCTTATCAATTATGCAAAAAATAACATTTTTTAAACGGAGCTTCTCAATATGCGAATCGAATCATTTAACCTTTCTTCACAATCTCCACTCTCTGTGAATCTAAATGCCTCTACCCGAGCTCCCATGGCAAGTCAAAATAGAGATAGATTGGAGTCTCTTCTACCAAAAGACGAGAACTCTTTACTACCCCCTAATCCTAGCAAAAGCAGATACCCAGTAGGCACTTTTGTTAAGTTGACAGTGGCAATCGCGATACCATTAACAACTTTAATTTTTGTTGCAAAAGCCCTTGGGATTATTTCGATTTCTTCCGGATCAGCAGCCACCGCATCCGTACTTGGCGCAGCCGCTAGTTCAGCAGCTATTGTAGGGGTTGCGTACTTGGTTGCATCAGCGATAGCAGCTGCTATCTCTTTAGCATTTGTATTTATGGTGATTTGGTTCGTACTTCAGTTTACAAAAAATAAATAAATATTTGAAAGTCATTCCATATTGGGCCTGTGTTAATACGTATTTAATGACTCTTGCCAAAAGAGACTGCTCTGGATAACATTTTATCCATTAAACAAAGAATAACACTCTATGCGCGACGTTAAAAAGTTTTTTATCCGTACCTATGGATGCCAGATGAACGAGCTGGACACCGAAATCATGGTGGGCCAACTCGAGAAAAAAGGCTTGGTTAGAACTCAAGATGAGGAAGAAGCAGACCTGCTCATTTTTAATTCTTGTTCAATCCGCGATTTAGCTGAACGCAAAGTTATGGGCAAGATTGGACAGCTCGGCCGCAGCAAGGCCCGTAAAAAAATTATCGGGGTCACTGGGTGCATGGCCCAAGCAAAAAAAGAATCGATCTTCCGCAAACTCCCCCAAGTAGACTTTGTTTTGGGGACAAACAATATCGGAGATCTTAGTGCCGTTATCGATGATGTGTTACTGACAGGCCGTCCTTCTTTAAAAGTCGATGACCAATTTGAAGAAAATCTTGACTACCTCGCTGCAAAAAGAGAGGACCCCGTCAAAGCATTCGTCTCCATCATCCGCGGATGCGATAAGTTTTGTACCTATTGTGTTGTCCCTTACACTAGGGGACAAGAAGTATCTCGGGATCCAGTAAGCATCCTAGAAGAATGCCGCCGGCTAGCCAATCAGGGGTACAAAGAAATCACGCTCCTGGGACAAAACGTGAACAGCTACGGAAAAGACAAACCTGAGTGGAACTGCCTATTCCACGATTTACTATATCAAATCGATAAGGTCCCTGGTATTGAACGGATCCGCTTTATGACCAGCCATCCCGTCGATATCACACGTGAATTGATGGAAGCCATACGAGATCTCCCCTCTCTTTGTGAATTTGTCCACTTCCCTATACAGGCTGGGTCGAACCGCATTCTAAAGAAAATGCACCGGATTTATACACGTGAGCAATATTTAGAAAAAGTATCTCTTCTAAGAGAAATTGCTCCTAAGGTCACTTTAGGAACAGATATTATCGTCGGGTTCCCAACAGAGACAGAAGAGGAATTCCAGGAGACTTACGATGTGTTCAAGCAAATTCGGTACTCAGTTGCCTTCATCTTTGCTTATAGCGCCCGCAAAGGAACACCTGCTTTCCGTTGGAAAGATGATATCCTAGAAGAGGTCAAGCAAGATAGGCTCCAGCGTTTACTTAACCTGCACAATGAGATCTGTGCTGAAGAACGTCAAGAAATGATTGGATCGATCGTAGAAGTTCTTGTTGAGCGTCGAAACCGCGACGAGAAGCGCCTTAAAGGAAGGACTCGTTGTTGGAAGAATGTAATGTTTGATGGAGATGATGCATTGATTGGGACTTTGCAACTTGTTAAAGTGACAGGCTACAGCCATCAAACGCTGATCGGAGATCTCGTTCCTAAACTTTCACTAGCTTGTTGTTAATATACCGAACGCGATTCAAAAATCGGAATAATTTTAACATGATAGACAGGATCGCCTTCGGCGGCAAGAGACCATAAAAACTCCAAAGACAACCCAGTCACGGTAAATTATCCTTTAGCGAAGCGTATCTTGTTGCTAAATTACGTCAAAGAATATGAGAAAAGAAAAAAGGAGAAAGCCATCGGCCTTCTCCTTTTTTTTATAGAGAAAATTACTTCGCTATTTTTGCAATTGCAAA
>JBGAFY010000247.1:0-2372 GCA_044226975.1 Rhabdochlamydiaceae bacterium | reverse complement strand
CTCAGTTATGAACACTTAAGAGACAATTTGAGCTGGAAATTATTTGTTCCGGAAACCGGCTTTATCAATATTCCCAACCTCTATTTCAACGAAACAGGCATTTTTAAGATCCAGCTGCTCAATGCCCATACAAAAGAGAAATTCTTCTCTTCTCCAATACAATGTTTTGCTGAAGCTGAAAAAAGCATTTTTTGGGGCTTGCTACATGGGGAGTCAGAAAAACATGATGCCACTGACAATATCGAAGCGTGCCTTCGCCATTTCCGCGATGAGCAAGCACTAAGTTTTTACGCAGTTTCTCCATTTGAATCACAAGAAGAGATGTCCAATGATCAATGGAAATTGCTATCAAGCCAAGTGACTGAGCTTAATGAAGAGAGCCGCTTTGCAACATTCTTGGGCTTCCAATGGGATGGCCTAGATGGCGAAGAAGGACTTCGGCACATCATCTATTCTAAAGATAATAAGCCTATCCTGCGCAAAAAAGATATCAAGACCAACATCCTGAAAAAAATCTATAAGGGACATAATCCGAAAGACATGATTTCAGTTCCTTCGTTTACAATGGGAAGTGGTGTGTGCACGAATTTTTCCGACTTTAACCCTGATTTTGAAAAAGTTGTCGAGATCTACAATGCCTGGGGTTCTTCTGAATGCACAGCAAAAGAAGGCAATCCACGCCCAATTAAATCTGAAGGAAAAAATGGGATCCAAGAAACTGCAAAAGGCAGCATCCGTGAAGCATTGAACAATAACTGCCGATTTGGGTTTGTAGCTGGAGGCTTGGACGACCGCGGAGTTTATGCAAACCTTTATTCTTCAGACCAAGTGCAGTACTCTCCTGGCCTAACAGCAATATATGCCATTGAGCAGACCCGCGAAGCGCTGTTTATAGCGATGTCCCAGCGTCACACGTACGCTACAACAGGTGAACGCATTGTTTTGGGATATTATATCGCTGGAGCCATGATGGGCGGAGAATTGAACACTAAAGCCAAACCAGGATTGTCCTTTAATAGACACATTCATGGATTCATTGCTGGTACTAGCCCTTTAAAAGAGATAGCCATTATCCGTAATGGCAAAGTTTTCAAAACTTTCTCATCTGAAAATACGCATCTGGAATTTGCGATCGACGATAGTGAGAGCATTTCCAAAATAGCTCTCCCATCTTCTGATGAGCGCCCTCCATTTATTTACTATTACATCCGAGTCACACAAGAAGATGGTCATATCGCTTGGGGTTCGCCGATCTGGATCGATGTTCTTGAAGACATTGGAAATGGCAATAAGAAAAAGAAAAAATAGATTTTAGAGTGCGGTGACTTGTCACCGCTTTTCCCTGTATCGACCTGTCGATACAGCTCTCATCTCACGACAGCAAGATGCAAAACTATGTCCATTTCAGTTTTATAAAATTCGTTCTAATATTAATTCATGATGCATCGAAAAATGGATGCAAAGAAAAGCGGTGACAAGTCCCCGCAATCCATAATAAGAGGCTGACAGGTTCTAATTCGCTGAGCGGATCTCGCTCTCTAAGGCATTCACTCGCAATCGCAAAGAATCGACAACGGAGATATGAGAAGGGTAGCTCTGAATAAACCTTTCGCCAAAATTGTTATCCATATTTAAGGGATGTCTCGTTAGTAATCCCAGGTTGCCGCCGTGCGCAACCCACAACAAACTATAAATTGCTTCTTGCTCTCTATGAGGTAGTTTTGAAAAGATATCTAAGATGATCCCATTAGGTACTACTGCTTCAACATGAGCGAGCAGCATCCGCATTTCAATTACAATTTTCTTCTTTACCTGCAGGTTAGGATCTAAATTCCTCATCGGACTATTTTTTTTGACGTAAAGTGCTCCGAAGCAACTGAACAACTTTTCAAATAGATCAATGATCAACCGATGCACTTTTATACTACAATTCCTTTGCGGAAGAACGAAGTGACTGTGGGAATACCCAGTAATTCTGAAGTTATTAACTAGACTAGTAATTGCATGCATAAAATATTTACTTTAACTTCAGGGCAAAAAAAGAGCTACGTGAACAAACACGCAGCTCTTAATTAGATCAAGATTAAATCTTGTTATTTCTTACTTCAGTGATTGCGTTCTTGATAGCTACATCATGGCAGTTAGCTTTGATAAAGCCAGTAGAGAAGTCAGGCACATTACTGTTTTTACCAAAAGCTGCGTACACTTCATACTTAACAGCTTCTGCAACGTTTGTTTGGCCATGAGGAATAGCAGCAAGTTTAACTAAAGCAGCCATTACATCATCACTTGTTTTTGTAGCATCATTAACTACAGCTTCGAATTCAGCTAAGCCGTTATATTTATCAAAATTATTGATAAACTTCTCAACA
>JBGAFY010000246.1:0-2389 GCA_044226975.1 Rhabdochlamydiaceae bacterium | reverse complement strand
CTGGTGACGGGCTACCATAAAAAGTCCCAACCATAGGTGAAACGATAAACTTCCCTTCTTCTTTTCCCTTCCCTTTATTTTCTTCAGTGTGAAGTGGATTAGGGTGAGCAGGAGGGGGAATAAAACGATGGTGATCGACTTCACGAGATGGAAAATGATGTGGATGGGCATAAGGCGAATGCGATACGCTGGTTGCGGGAGGAGGGGAAGGGTGATCGTCATGTGTCTCTAACTGAATTTCAAAGCCCGAAGTTTCTTTTAAGCTGAGTTTTTTGATCCCTGAGCGCACCATGGCAGTCATGAGATCTTTAATCTGCTTTAGTTCCACAAAAAATTTCCTCCAGAAAATTTAAACTCGTTGAATATATTCGTTAGTACCAGAGTCCACTTTAATGATATCGCCAGACTCAACAAATAAAGGCACTTCAATCTTGGCGCCTGTTTCTAAAATTGCAATTTTTGTCGCATTCGCAACATGAGAGGCGGCATCGCTTGTCTCAGTTTTAACGACCATTAGTTCTAAGAATTGCGGAAGTTCGACAGAAAAAATAGAATCAGCGTAGAACATCGCTTTGAGCTCAATACCTTCCTTGAGGTAATTGACCTTGTCACCAATCACGTGGGCAGGAACAAGCACTTGTTCGAGATTGCCAATGTCTAAGAAGAGATAATCTTTCCCTTCTAAATATAAATATTCAAGGCGTCTTTCAGTAAGAGACACTTCTTGAATGGGCAAGTTGAGCTTAAAGTTCTTTTCAACGACCTCATCGCTGACCAAGTTTTTTAATTTGGTTTTGATGAAGGGAGTTCCCTTCGCAACTGTGACTTTAACGCTGGACTCGACTCGGTAGATTTTGCCATCTACAGAGACGATCATCCCTGGACTTAGCTGGTTGCTCGTTGTAACCGCTTCTTTAGTAGCCATAATCTCCCTTAAAAGTGCAGTTTTGCGATGACTTCTTTGAGCCCAGCAAGATTTGCTATGCTGAAATCGACATCACTTTGTGGTCCTCGATCATAAAGTCCACGCCCTTCGCGAATTTGGACTGTTTTAAATCCTAAATCACGGGCTGGTGTCAAATCAATAGAAATGCGGTCTCCGCAGACCAAGACATCAGAGGGAGAAAAAACTAGCTCTTCAACTAATTTTTCGTAATGGGGCTTTTTATCCCTCTCTTGTGTAACGATGATTCTACTAAAAACTGCGGTATCGAGACCAGCTTTTTTCATTTTATATTGTTGCAGATGGAGTTGTCCAACGGTCACAACTGCTAATTCGTGAGATTGCTTAAGTTCATAAAGGACCTCCATTGCCCCATCTGTAGTAAAAACCGGGATGTCTGGAGGAAAGTCATCATAAATTACTTTATAACCAATCTCATAAAACTTCTGCGGCGCGTCGACTATTTCAAGAAATTCTGCGAGTGCATCTTTAGAGCTCGGCGCTGTAATGTCGAGCCGTTTTAATAATTCAAGTGACTCTGCAGGATCAATCAAAGACAGTCCCTCTTCGACCATCTTTTCTAGGGCCATTTGCAGTTTGATAGGCGTGATGAATTGAGATGTTGCTATAAGCGTATCATCAAGATCAAAGATGATTAACAATTTTCATCAGCTCCTGTGCTAATTTTTTCGAATCATGCCGGATCAGGTTCCGCTTTAAAAGGTCTTTTTTTGGCCCATCTTTGAGCTCTCCTAGTAATGAGGCAAGTCTGATCCTTTCGTCATCTCGCAGATCGTTTTCCACGATATCACCTTCATCTGCATAGACTGCGATCAGTTCCTGTGACGGGGGCTGGTCATTGACGACAATAAAATCAAACACATCTTCACCAATGTAGCGTTTGAGCTCACGAAGATAATCGCTGACCTTAAAACCGGTAGTCTGACCTTTTCTATTCATCAGATTGACAACGAAGGTCTTTTTAGCTTGCGATCTTCTAAGAGCGTCCGCTACACCTTCGACAAGTAAATTAGGAATGAGTGAGGTGTGCAAGCCGCCTGGTCCAACGACGATCATATCGGCATTGATCATTTCATCGATTGCATGGGGGTTCGCTTTTGGATAAGGCTCGAGATAAATGCTTTTGTAACCCTGATCAATTTCTTGCGATAGGTATATTTCCTTCTCCCCTTCCAATACTTTGCGGTTGTTGAGGATCATTTTCAGCCTAACTTCGTGAGTAGTCACAGGAATAACTTTTCCTTTGATAGCAAGGATCTTAGCTACTTCTTCTACCGCTTTTTCAAAACTACCAGTCACTTTTTCTAACGCAGAAAGAAGGAGGTTTCCAAAATTATGGCCTTCAAGTCCGCCATTTTCAAATCGATAATTCATTAAGCTGCGCATCAAACGGGATGAGTCAGAAAGGGCAACTAAGCACTGGCG